>NZ_RAWN01000047.1:0-54117 GCF_003668895.1 Corallococcus sp. AB045 | reverse complement strand
GCCGGGGCTGGGGACGGGGGAGTCGCCGGACATGGCGGTATGGACTGGCACTGAGGCGCGCGCTTCGCCCCTGACGAATCGTATGGGCTTCTGCCGTGTTCGCGCGCGGCCGACGGCCCGCCGCGGCCCCTAACGGTGGGCCGCGCCGTTCCTGGGGGGCAGGAACTCGCCGTGGAACGTGGGCGGTAGGCCGTGTTCGAAGTGACAGCGCGCCACGGGCCCCGCGTCCAGCCGCTCGGCGTCCAGCACGGCCACGTGGGTGGTGTCTGTCTTCGTGTCGTAGACCTGGGTGAGGACCCAGCCATCGTCCTCGGCCTTCGAGCCGGGGCGGGGCACGAAGACGCCCTCGGAGGGGTACTGGCCCTCGCCCAGCTCGGCGCGTGTCACGCGGCCGGTGGTGACGTCCACGCGCACCATCGCGTCGTACATGCCGCGCCGGGCCGCGCGGGTGGAGTGCGCGCCCATGTAGGCCGCCTGGTACGGCCGGCACTCCACGCTGGGGGCCACGCGGGGGAACTCGCAGCTCAGGTCCATCAGTTGCTCGCTGCGGAACGTGCGGGCCTTCAGGTCGATGATCGCGCGGTGGAGCATGCCGTCGGCCTCGATGGACGGGGTGGCGCGCACCAGCTCTCCCAGCCACTGGTTGGAGGCGAAGTCGGGGTAGCGCACGTAGTCCACCACCAGCGTGTCGCCTTCCTCGTACGCGTTGCAGAAGTGCCAGTTGAAGAAGGAGTCGGCGGGGATGCGGATGGGGTGCGCCACGTCGTCGATGGGCACCACGACCACCTCCGCCGCCGCCCCTGGCCGGAAGGAGACGTTGTCCGAGAATGCGCCGATGCGCAGCAGCATCTTCAGCACGTCGATGCGCATGGCCGGCAGGAAGAAGACGAGGTAGCGGTCCGTGGCCATGTAGTCATGGACCATGGTCGCGCCGGGCAGCGGCACGGACCCCAGGTGCCGCGCTCCGGCGCCGTCCGGCAGGGCGTACAGCTCCAGCGTGTTCACCCGGCCGTGGTGCTGGCCGAAATTGTAGAGGGTCTTGCGCGAGTGGACGCGGCGCGGGTGCGCGGAGAACGACTTCATCACCACGCCGTCGAGGTTCGTCTCGCCCAGGCTGGACAGGTCGTCCGGGGACAGCTCCACGGGGAGGTTCGGCTCGTGCAGCGCGTACAGCCGGCCGTTCCACGGCATCACCGCCGTGTTCGCGTTGTTCTTCTGGGGGTTGAGCAGCTTGTTGCGCAGCGGCGTGGGCATGGCGTAGCTGCCGTAGAGGTGCCGACCCGCCTTGCGCTCCGTGACCATGGTGCGCGTGTCCAGGAGCTTCGCCGCGCCCTGGACACCGTCTGGCCCGAAGCGCACGCCCATCACGCCGCCGTCGCCGTCGAACCAGTGCTGGACCGGCAGCCCGTGCACGTCGAACGTCCACGCGCCCGCGCGGAACAGCGTCCCGCGCAGTCCTTCGGGAATCCGTCCCTCCACCCGCAGGGGCTGGAAGTCATGCTGACGGGAGATGTTGCGGAAGGCCCGCTTCCAGGCTGGAAGGGGAGCAGCGGCCGGCGGAGGGAGCGCGGTGGTCATGGCGGGTCCGGGAAGAGCAGGGCGAAGGGTCAGGGCGAGGGCTGGGCGATGACCTGCGGTCCGAGCGCCCGGGCCTGCTCCTCGGCCTCGTCACGGCGAATCCCCACCAGCGTCCACATGCCCCCGCTGAAGTCGATGCATCCGAAGAACATGATGATGGGCTCGCACAGGCCCAGCACCGTGCAGACGATCAGCACCAGCGTGATGAAGGTGCGCCCCATCACCGCCCAGACGAAGAACTGGCGCATGTTCAGGACGGCGGCCTGGTGGGACATGAACGACATGGACACCAGCAGTCCGCCCGCCATGCGCATGAAGAACAGGTTCCCATCCGCCGCCCCGGGCGAGATGCCCATCACCTGGAGGAACAGGCCCGGCACCAGCAGCAGCGTGAAGGCCAGTGGGAACGTGTAGAAGACCCATACGTACATGGACCGGCCCGCGTGGCTCAGCGTGGATAGCTTGGGGAACACCTTCGGGGCGAACAGCATCATGTGGACGGACTCCGGCGGTCAGGCTTGAGGCGGTAACGGCAGCGTAGAGGAAAGCACAGGCGGCACGCATCCCGCACAGGGGGGCGCCAACCCCCCTCTTGACACAGCGCCTGACTGTCTCGTTCACATGGACAGGGTTCCGCGGCCCGCCCTCGCGGCTCAGCCATACAGCTCGCTCAGCGGTCCCGGCGCGATGCGGGTGCTGCCCTCCTGCCCGAAGGTGTTGAAGTCCGCGTCTCCGAACGCGTGGCCGAGCGTGTTGAAGAGGTTGGAGACCTGCCGGTTCCGGGCCGCGTCGTACTTCGGGTACACGACCGTGCGCCCGTCGGTCTTCAGGCCCAGCGCGTTGCCGCCCACCACGAGCTTCGGCCACTCACGCGAGGTGGAGTGGTGCTGCTCGCCGTTGTCGGACATGAAGACGATCGCCGTGTGATCCAGCATCGAGCCGCTCGCGCCGACCTCGGGCGTGGCGGCCAGCGTCCTCGCCAGGTTCGCCACCAACTGCACGTGGCGGCGGGTGACCTCGGCGACGCGCTCCCAGTTCTGCCCCGCATCCAGGCCGTGCTGCAAGCTGTGTCGCGGGACGTCGCTCACGTCCGGGCCGTAGGCCACGTCGAAGCCCGAGGTGCCCGTCGCCAGCACGACCGTGTTCGTCAGCCCGCCCAGGAGGGCCGCCGTGGCGATCTGGAACTGCGCCTCGAACCACTTCAGCGAGTCGGGCGGTGAGCCCGCGCCGGTGAGGAGCGGGTTGTCCTTCGGCGCCAGCGGCAGGTAGGGCCGCACGCGGTCCGCCATGCCCGCGAGCTGATCCTCCCGCGTGCGCAGCGACTCGAGCGAGGAGAGGTAGCGCTCCAGTTTCAGCCGCTCGTTGGAGTTGCCCCTGAACTCCGCCAGCGCCTTGCGCGAGTCGGCCAGCGCGAAGTCGAAGAGCATCTTGCGATCGCGCCCATTCGTCGAGCCGCCGAGCAGCGAGCCGAAGGTGCTGTCGAACGCGAGCGACGGGTTGACGATGATGCCCGCGGGCTTGCGGGGTCCGAGCGCGCAGGTTTCGTACACGATAGACACGCGCGCGGAGCTGGTGCCCAGGCGCAGCACGTCGAACGGTGCACCCCGGCGCAGGCGAGGTGCGATCACCGCGTCGAAGGTCGCGCCCGCTCCGTTCACCGCGCAGCTCAGCCCGCCCGTCCCGCTGGAGTGCCCGCCGCCCGCGATGAGGTTCGAGAGCCCCAGCAGCACGGCGGAGCGGTTCACCAGGTCGAGGTTGCCGGAAGACGCCGCCAGCGGCCCGAGACTGATCGCGCTGGCGAGATTGTCGCCCTCACGCACCAGCGGCGTGTCCTTGTACGCGTCCCAGAAGAGGCGGTCGGAGGTGTTGGCGCGTCCCCCCAGCGCCGCGCGGGTGCCCGTGCTCAGGAGCGCGCGGGGGTAGACGCCATTGCACTCGAGGACCAGCACCACGCGCGCCGGCAACGCTGACGACTGGGCGTAGACGTCGTGGAAGTAGGGCGCGAAGAGGCCGGCGGCCATGCCCTTCAGGACGGTTCGTCGCGAGAACATGGCAGTCACTCTCCAGCCTGCGGCACACGCCGCGTCTTCCAGGTGTCGCTTGTCATCAGCGTGGTCAGCATCTTGGAGAACGAGCCGTTGTTCTGATCATAGGCCTGCTCCATCTGCGTCAGCGTGCAGGCGTCGCTCACGTTCTCCGGGCGTCCCATGAAGTAGCGGAAGGCCTGTCGCACGAAGCAGCGTTTCACGTGCCGCGAGGTCGCCAGGCGCTCGCTCAACTCCACCGCGTCGCGCACCGGACCGTCCAGCGCGGGGTCCGGCATCGACGTGAGCGTCGAGCTTCCGTCCGGCGTGGTCCAGCCTCCGCTGGTCGAGTGATCCCGCGCGCGCAGGAAGCCCGCGTGGTTGTAGAGCTCGAAGGGCAGGCCGAGCGGTTCCATCAGACGGTGACAGCCCTGACACTGCGATCCGGCGGTCGCCTCCTGCAGGCGGCGGCGCGCGTTCTTGTCGGCGGCGTGAGCGCCGACCTGGGCTGCCACCTGCACGCTGCTGAGCGGCGGGACGAAGCCGCACAGCAGGTTCTCGCGCACCCACTTGCCGCGGTGGACGATGGACGGATCGTCCTCGAAGTTGCCGCCGTGCGCGGCCAGCCACACCGGGTGGGTCAGCACCCCCGCGCGCTCCGTGGCAGGCAGCGTCTTCCAGCGGCCCGCGACGGTCGCCGGGAGGATCTCGCTGACGTTGTAGGGGTGCGAGAGGCCCTTATGCGAGTCGTATGCCGCGTTCTGCATGGAGGGCACGTAGAAGGTGCGCGTGGTGAGCAGGTTCGACAGCACGTCCTGATCCTCGACCACCACCCGCGCGATCAAATCGTCGAACTGCTGGATGAAGGTCGGCTCCAGCGGATGGAAGTTGGTGAGCAGGTTGTCGTACGAGACCGAGCTGATGTAGCCGAGCCCCTCGAGCTCGAAGCGCGAGGTCGCCGCCGGGGACTCCTTGAACACCGCGGACACGTGCCCGTAGCCGAGCCACTCGCGGAAGAAGCCCGCGACGCCGTCACCCAGCCAGTACTGCCCGCGCTTGGAGCGCTGCTCCTCGTTGTAGTCCTGCACCAGATCGAAGCGCGGTGTCCCGTTCTGGTTGGCGTCGACGCCGCCCAGGTGCTTCTTGATCAGGGCGGTGGTCGTCGCATCCTGCGTGAGCGAGCCATCCTTCGCGGCAATGGCCACGTCGGCCAGATGCCCCTCGAGGGGCGCGGAGTAGTACGGCCACACGAAGCTCGGCGTGGCCGAGGGCGCGCGCCCCGCCAGCGCGTAGGCCAGCTGCGAGCCCAGCTCCAGGCTGGTCAGTTCCACGCGACCGTCGGCCGGATCGCCGCCCAGCTCGCGGCGGAACATGGCGCCGGTCATCATCCACGCGGCGTTGGAGATCCGCGTGATGGAGTCCGCGCGGTTTCGCGGGGAGTAGCTCGGTTCCTGCGCGATGACCGAGGTCGCGAAGGCGGTGATGCGGGTGAGCTCATCCTCGGTGGGCGGGCGGAAGAAGACGCCGAACTCGAGCATCTGGCCAAGGTGGAAGCGCTTGCAGGTGTCGCTCGGGTTCGCGTCGTTGAACATGCAGCTGAAGCGGTTGTTGGTGAAGACACGCTCCATCCGGTTGCCGTCCGGGTAGTTCATCGTCCACGGCGAGGCGGCCGCGCCGACCACCGGCAGGAAGAGCTCCACCGTGGCCTCGTCCAGCGTCTCGTCCGTGGCCCAGGAGCTGTACTGCTCGATGGCGCTGGGATCGAGCGGGTTGTCGTAGAAGCTGAACCCGGTCCAGCTGCGCTCGACCGAGCCACCGACGTTGCGGGTGAACTCGCGCCGGTTCATGCGGCGGATGCGCGTCGGCGCATCCGAGCGCACGCCTTCGGTGCAGGTGAAGAGCGCGGACTGATCGAGCAGGTTGGGCTCGGGCACTACGGTCACGGGCGGCCCGTCCGTGCCACTGCAGAGGGGCATCCCCTCATTGATCCAGGTCTCGAGCGCGGTGCGCTCGGCCGCGCTCGCGCGCTCATGCGGGGCTGGCGGCATCGGAGACGTGTCGTCGCGCATGCGGCTGAGCGCGCGCTGGGCGTTGCTGAGCTTCCCATCCATCGCCGAACTCACCCGCATGTCGTGCAGGGTGCGCAGCGGCATCGTCGCACCCTGGGTCGGCAGCGCGCCGTGACAGCTGGCGCAGCGATTGGTGAGCACCGACTGCACCACGCACGCGGCGCCCACGGGCCCACCGGGATCCCCGGGGTCAACTGGATCCACTGGATCCACTGGCTTGTTGGGGCCTCCGTCGTTGGTGTTTGGCCCGATGTTGCCCTTGCACGCAACGAGGCTCAACAGTCCGGCCAGCAGGAGCACGCGGTTCATCCGGCCAGTCTGGCATGGACGGCGGGTGAAAGAGCAAGCGGGTCCTGCCAAACGGGCTTAGCCGGGACTGGCTCCCATCCTGATCAGGCGGAGCGCGGCCTGGGCAGGCGTGTACCCCAAGGGGCTCACGCGGCCTGTCCACCGGCCGGGAGCTATGCGCCTCGGCTGTGCAGGGGGCTTCACACCCGTGTGCCAGGCGCTGCACGGGGGGCTGGGCGAGCGAGGTTGCGTCCGGGCGGGAGCGGGCCTTCCCGGCTGGCCTCAAGGATGCATTGCTAGCGCACATGGGCCGGGATCGAGCTGCTTCCCTGATGGACGACCTTCGCGCCGCCAACCCCAGCGAGCACACGCGCTGGCTGGCCGAGCCCGATGAGCCGGCCTTCCGTGAGCTGCTTCACGCGCGCTATGCGGAGACGTATTCCTACCCGTTCCTCTACGAGCCCGGCGGCGCCGTACGGCTCTGGAGGGACGGGGCGCTGCTGAGCCTCGGCGAGTTCGACGCGCGGGGGGCGCTGCTGTGGCACACGGGCCTGTGGAGCAAGCCGGGGCGGGACTCGCTGGACTCGGGGCTCTCCGTGGCGCTGCCGAGCCGCCGCACCATCATGGGCCGCGCCGAGCACGAGGCGCTGTGGGGCTCGCTGCTGGAGCGGCTCGGGCGCTGGGTGGGCTTCCTGCACCAGAACACCTCCACGCTGCACGTCATGGCGCAGCGCTACGCCTCGCGCTTCATGCGGGCGAGGCCCATGGGCCTCGTCGTCAACTACACGCGGGGCGAGACGGTGATTGGCGTGGAGGAGGGCTTGGGCGTGCCCATGCAGGCACTGGCGATGACGACGGTGCTCGCGCCCCCGCCGCCACGCCGGCGCTACCTGCCCGAGGGCCCGTGGGGGGAGTGGCTCGCATCCATCCTGGCCGGGGTGGGGCTCGCGGAGTCGGTGGCCTTCACGCCGCTGGAGCGCCGGGCATGGAGGGAGGGCGCAGTGCTGCGTCCGCTCGACTGGAACGCGTCGCTGCGTCTGGAGCGGCGGGTCCTCGTGGGCTTCAGCGCGGAGGGCACCCCGGCGCTCACGTCGGAGCGGGCGCGCGTGGACGTCATCCACCTGCCCATGGGCGAGCCCCAGTGGGTGGCAGAGGGGACGCCGGTGCTCCTCGCGGCCGGCTTTCTTCCGACGGGCATCCGCCTCCGCCAGCACGAGCCGGATGAACTCGTCTTCCAATACGTGGCGGACCCGAGGGCCGCGTGCGAAGCCGTGAGCCGCGCCCGGCTGGACGGCGCGCGGGCCCGGGAACTCTTCGCGGGATGGATGGAGCGATGCGCGCGAACTTCGTGGACACGGTGATGGCGCGGCTGGACGGCGAGGTCGCCACCATCTGGGCCACGGTGCTGCTGCGGCTGGAGGACAGGCCCGACGTGGCGCTCCTGCGCCGGGGGCTGCGCGCGCTGGTGCGGGAGAGCGAGCGCCTCAACGTGGCCTGGAACGACGCGCGCCGCGCATGGGTGCCCGCGGTGCGCGGGGACGCGGAGGTGGACGCGGCCCTGGTGGAAGGCGCAGCCCCCCTGTCCGAGCCCGAAGCCGTGGCGCGAATCATCAACACGCGGGTGGATCTCACGCGCGACGTGCCGCTGCGGCTGCACCTGCATCCCATGGTGGACGCGGCCCAGGGGCCCTGGCTGCTGGGCATCCAGTTGCACCACGCCATCGGGGACGCGAAGGCGCTGGCGCACCTGCTGGAGCGGCTGTGGTTGCTCTGCGCGGGACGCGGGTCGGAGTCGCGCCCGCTGGAGCCCTCGACGCTCACGGATGGCAAGGTGCTGCTCGCGGCGCTGCGCCAGCCTGGCCGGGTGCTGGGGCTCACGAGTCCGCGCCGGCGGCTCCTGGCGCGGCGGGGAATGGGGCTGCGCCGCAGTGGGGACACCGCCGGACACGCGCTATCGGCCACGGCGCGGCTCACGCTTCCCCAGGGCGACACGGACCTCCAGGCGTCGGAGGTCTTCTTCTCCGCGCTGCTCGCGGGCGTGGCGCTGCGAGAGTCCCCGGCGGACGGACTCATCCGCTTGCGCATGCCGGTGGACCTGCGGCGGATGCTGGGGCTCGGGCGGACGCTGGGCAATGGCTGCTCCGCGGTGCCGATTGAGATCTCCCTGAAGGAGGTCCGCGCCCGGCTCAAGGCCCCGCGCGAGCTGGCCCGCTTCCTCCGCTCCGAGGTGCAGCGGGTGCTCGATGAGGGCGTGCACTGGACGACGGCGCTGGAGTGCATGGCGGTGGCCCGGCTCGCACCGGCGCGGGTGCTGCGCAAGAACGCG
This sequence comes from Corallococcus sp. AB045, assembly GCF_003668895.1. Taxonomy (NCBI): domain Bacteria; kingdom Pseudomonadati; phylum Myxococcota; class Myxococcia; order Myxococcales; family Myxococcaceae; genus Corallococcus; species Corallococcus sp. AB045. Next base: position 45,832 of record NZ_RAWN01000047.1, on the reverse strand, counting down.
CGTCCCGCGCTCATCGCCGAGCCCCGGACGAACACGCTCGTCGTCACCTACCTGGGACGGATGGACAAGCACTTCACGGAGGCGCCGTTCCGCATCCGCTCCATGCGCAGCCACACGGCCACCTGGGGCGCCACGGGCCTGGCGTTCGCGGACACGCTCAACATCAACACGGCGGCCTTCGAGGGCCTCTGGACGCGCGAGGAGTTGCGCGACTTCACGGAGCGCGTCGCCGGGTGGGCGTCCTCGGGCTTCGGCCTGCGGGCGGAGGTGCTCGCGCCATGATGGGGCTGCGCGAGGCGCCCGGGGTGTACCTGGGCTTCATCTCCCTGCACGTGCTCGCGGGGCACCTGGGCTCCAGCCTCGTCTACCGCCTGCGCTTCGGACGCAGCCCGCTGGCCTACCGGAGCGCGGCGGCGGATTCCGCGCACACGCGCGTCACGCGGCGCATCAGTTGCGTCTCGCTGCTCTGGGCCGGCTCCGTGCTCGCGGCCGCGTTCTGGCCCGCGTGGTCCGTCATGTCCTGGGGACGGCCGCTGCTGCCCATTCCTCCGCTCGCGGGTTGGGTGCTCGGTGTCGTGGGGCTCATGGGCATGCTGTGGGCCCAGTATGGAATGGGCCCGGCCTTCCGCATCGGCGTGGACGCGGGGGAGTCCCGGCCCGAGCTGCACGAGGGGGGGCTCCACCGCTCCTCGCGCAACCCCATCTACGTGTTCTCCTACCTGTACCTCGTAGGGGCTTCGCTCTGGGCTCCGTCCGTGGTGACGCTGGGCGCCTGTGCGGCGCTCGGGGGGCTCTTCCATCAACTGGTGCTCCAGGAGGAGCGGTTCCTCGCGGACCGCCTCGGTGAGCCCTACGCGCGCTATTGCCAGCGCGTCCCTCGCTACTTCTGACGCGCCATGCAGCCAGCCCTCTCGCGTCTCGCTGATTCGCCCGGTGCCGCGCCCCCGGAGCCCGGCCTCTCCCGCGCCGAGCTGGTGGAGCTGCTCCGCATCCGTCCTCTGCGCGCGGTGGGCATGGCGGCGCTGCACCTGGGGGTCTGGGTCGCGGCGGCCGTGGCCATTGCCCGCGCGGACAGCGTCTGGGTGAAGCTGCCGCTGTGGATGCTGGCGGGTGGGGCGGTGATGGGGCTCATCCAGCTCGACCACGACGCGTGGCACGACAACCTCTTCCCGAGGCCGTGGCAGAACCGCCTCTTCGGCAACGCGCTCAGCCTGCTCGTGGGCATCGCCTACGAGCCCATGCGCCATGACCACCTCGCGCACCACCGCTGGAACCGGACGCAGAAGGACCCCGACGCCTACAACGCGGGCCGCCGCTCGCTCGGGCTGTGCGCGCTCTTCTACGCCACCGTGCTGCTCGGCATCCCGCTGAGCCTCATCTACTTCAACGTCCTCTATCCGCTGCAGCACTTCTCCCGCGCGCGATTGCGCCGCCATGGCGTGGTGCTGCTCTGCTACGCGGGATTCTACGCGGGGCTCTTCTGGATGCTGTCGCGGCACGGGCTCGTCCCCGGCGCGGTGGAGTGCTGGCTGCTGCCGGTGCTCTTCGCCAGCCCCCTCAACGGCCTCAAGTCCATCGCGGACCACTACGCCAACACGTGGCGCGGGGACCGCTTCCACACCGCGACGACGGTGCGCGGCACGCGGCTCGTCACCTTCCTCTGGAACGGGCTCAACTACCACCTGGACCACCACCTCTATCCGCGCGTGCCCGGCTACAACCTCGCCAGGCTGCACACCCACCTGCGCCCCGGGCTGCTCGCGCGCGGCGCCCCCGTCTTCGACAGCTACCTCGACGTCATGGGACGCGCGCTGCTCGCCGGCCCCACCGTCGTGGACGAGGACGTGCGGCTCGTCACCCTGGAACGAAAGCGCTCATGAACGCCCTACGCCAGCTGTACGCGGACATCCGCTACGAGGACGGCCGCTGGCCGCTGTCCCGCTGGGACCTCAACCTGCGCTACATCGCCAAGAGCCTCCTCCACGTCCCCGAGCCGCGCCGCACCGAGGACGCCGAGCACTTCGCGCGCGTCGCCCGGCACCTCGCCTCCGGGAGCTGGAAGCCCGACGCGCCCGCGGCGCTCAACCTGTGCGCCGTGGGCGATGTGATGTGGATTCGCAGCGGCTTCCGCGAGGCCCTCTCCCCGGGCTTGCGCGCGCTGATGGCGGACGCGCACGTGGCCTTCGCCAACCTGGAGACGCCCGTGGACCCGGCGCGGCCCGTGCCCCGGCTCGTCTACGAGACGCTCCACTACAACGCGCCGCCGGGCTACCTGGACGCGTGGGAGGGCACCGCGCGCCACCGTGTGTTCTCGCTGTGCAACAACCACGCGCTGGACCAGGGCGCGGAAGGGCTGGAGCGCACGCGCCAGAGCGTGCTGGCCCGCCCGGAGCACCGCTGCGTCGGAGGCCCCCGGGCGGAGGACGCGGTGGCGGGCCTGGAGGTGGCCGGGGTGCGCCTGGGCATTGCCGCGGTGACGTATGACATCAACCACCTCGCGGGGGCGCCGCCCGAGGGCGTTCCGGTGACGCGCCTGGGCAACCCGCGGCATGCGCCCGACTGGGAGCGGCTGGGCGCCCTCATTGACGCGGCGCGCGCGGTGGGGCCGGACCTCGTGGTGCTCATGCCGCACTGGGGCTTCGAGTACGAGTACTGGCCCGAGTCCCTCCAGCGCGAGCACGCCTACCGCCTCATCGAGCGCGGGGCGGACATCCTTCTGGGCTCCTCGCCGCACGTGCTGCAGCCCGTGGAGCTGGTCTCCATCGACGGCGGGGACCCCACGTGCCCCGCGCAGGTGCGCCGGGGAGGGCCACCGCGAGTGGGGCTCATCGCGTACTCGCTCGGCAACTTCCTGAGCATCATGCCCACGCGGGCGTGCCAGACGGGCGCGGTGCTGAAGCTCGCGCTCGCGCGGGACGCGGGGGGCCCCCTGCGCCCCGTGGACGTGCGCGCGGTGCCCACGGCGTGCGGGCGGGGCCTGGGCGGCGAGGGCTTCCTGGACGCGGGCGTCGTGGCGGTGGACGAGCTGGGCCTGGAGCGCGCGGCGCCGCACCTTGCGCACGCGTGGCGCACCCTGGGCGGACTGATTTCAACCCGGAGGGACTGAGATGGTGTCGATGCGGGAGCAGTTGGAGGCACTCACCGTGGGCATGGCCCGGCAGGTCGCTGGCTGGCTGCCGGCCGTGACGCCCGAGCGATACGTGGCCTTCCTGGACATGATGTACCACTACACGCTGCGCAGTGGAGACCGGCTGCGGCTCGCGGCCGAGCGCGCCACGCTCCCCGAGCTGAAGGCCTTCTTCGCGGAGCTCGCGGCGGACGAGCAGTCCCACTACCAGCTCGCGAAGGCGGACCTCGCGGCCTTCGGGCGCACGCCGTCGGACGCCACGCCCCGCGAGGTCTCCGCGTTCCACGCCTTCTGGGAAGGCATCCCGGGGGAGCGCCAGCTCTCGTTCCTCGGCGCGCTGTACGTGCTGGAGGGCGTGGCGCGGCACCTCGGGGGCGACACACGCCAGGGGTTGGGGCGGCTCGGCCTGGACAGGACGCGGGCGCGCTTCCTGCTCGTGCACCTGGACGTGGACGTGGAGCACGGCGCGCGGGCCCAGGCGCTCTGCGAGTCGCTCGGTGCGCACGGCCCCGAGCCCCTGCTGGACGGCGCGCGCCAGGCGGCGGACTTCTGGGTGGCCATCCATCGCCGGGCGCTCGCGGAGGCATAGGCCGGGCCCCCGCGGGCCAGCCAGTGCGTCACTTGTGCTCGGGTGACCTGGGCATCTCCGTGGCGTAGAGGGCGTGGGAGCCGTCCCGGATCTTGGCCTTGCTGCCGAACACGATCGACTCGTCGTTCTGATCGAAGGTCTTGTTGGGGACGTGCATCCCCGACCCCGACCAGTAATGCCCGAACGCGTTCGTGGGCAGGATGAGCTTGTCGCCCAGCCTGTTCGCCGCCGCCTCCAACACCATGGCGCAGGTCCGGCAGGGGGTCTTGACCCCGCCGATGAACGCGGGCTGCAACGAGGTCAGGCTCCCCGCCCCATCCAGCGCCGTGAGCACCGGGTAGAAGAGCTCCTCGGCGTGGATGTCCTTCTTGGTGAAGTGGGTGCTCCCCGTGCCCTTCCCGAACTTCTTGGGGAGCACCACGTAGACCTTGCCGGCCTGGACGGGGGCGCCCTCCAGCGTCCAGTGCTTGAAGCCATTCGCGTGGTTGGCCACCGTCAGCCCCAGCGTGTTCGCGGAGCCGAACGTCAGGGACTGCGTGAGCGCGTTGAACACGTACGGCCACTTGTAATGGAAGTAGGACGGATAGAGGCCGCTGTTGAACTCCCCCTGGTACTGGGGGAGCTTGTTGGCGTGCAGCTTGCCAATCTTCCGCATCTTCGTCGCGTAGGCGCCGGACGATGACTTGGGCAGCTTGATGTCCGCGAGGAACGTCTTGAGCGACGTCTGCTTCTGGAGCGCGCTCAGCAGCGCATCGGAGTACGTGATGTTGTTGGAGGCCAGGAAGAGGGAACCCGCGGCCCACATGGCCTGGACCTCGACCGGGACGTTGGTGTCGCCTCCGCCGTTGAACTCAATGACGAACAGCAGCGCGCTGAGCCTGCGCAGAAACGAATTGGGCCCCAGCTCCCGGTAGTCCCAGGTGACGTCGCGCTCGATGAGCTTCGCCGCGTTGACGATGGTGGGCATGGAGCTGCCCCCGCGGGGGTAGGACGTCGTGCCAATCGTCTCCGAGTCACCCAGCTTCTTCTTGTACGTGGAGAACGGCACCACCTTGCCGCCGTGAAGCTCCGTCTTCAGCGGGTTGGACGTGTCGTTGAGCGCGCCGTACTTCGTGTCGAACTTCCGCCGGAAGCGCTTGCGGGACTGGTACACCGCTTCGCTCGTCGCGAGCCGCGCGCTGTCGGACGTGCCCTCGAACTCGAACGCCTGATCGTAGACCGTCGCGTCCTGCGGCCCCAGCTCCAGTTTGCGCTTCTTCTTCGTGTGCTGCTCGAACGCCTCCAGCATCGAAGTGTCCACGTCCTCCGTGCCGTAGAGGCCCAGGTCGTTCACCTGGGTCGGGTCCAACTGCCCCGGCTCCTTGCGCTTGCCCAGGCGCGACGGCTTCTTCGCGACGTGCGGCTTGAGGAGGAACACCTCGTCGGCCTTGTCGCACTTGGGGCACAGGGGACGCGCGCCCTTGAGCGTCGGATAGTCGTCCGCGGAGCACAGCCCGGAGGTGTAGGCGCACCGCCGGCAGTTGAAGATGTAGGCGTTGATGGACTTCTGGACGGCGGGCGTCGCGCCGAACTTCTTCGCGCACTCGTTGCAGGAGGGCGGCTGCGTCAGCGCCTCCCCGGCGTTGAACAGATCACTGACCCGCTTGCAGTGCTGACATTCGTAATAGAAGAGCATCCGCGTCCCTCGTCGGATCCGGATGTTCTCCAGCTTCCGCGCGGACCGTCAAGCGAGCGGGCTGGCGCGGCGCGGTCGCCAATTCAATGGAAAAGAGATCCTCGCCAAGTCCGCTTCGTGACAAGGGAGTTCCCTCAAGCCGGGGCGGAGCCGGTGCTTGAGGAGGGAGAGCCCCGCCTTTGCCGCGACGGTGGAGGAGCCGAGGAAGGAGCGCACACCCCGTTTGGACTGGGCCGGACTGCTCAAGCAGGACGTTCGCCCTGGATGTGTTCGCGTGCTTGAGGTGTGGAGGCAAGCTTAAGGGTGTTGGCGTGCGTGAGGGGAGCAGGAGAGGCCTGCTCGATTCAGAGGCACTTGGGGTGATGAGCCGGTCTCATGCCCTCGTTCAAAAGGGCGTCTGGTCTGAAGCGGGCTTCGCCACCGAAAGCCCCTGTCGGCGGATCAACTCGTCCAATTCGAAGCTCGGGGCCAGGCCGTCGGTGAAGCGCATCTGCCGGTAGCGAACGTAGGATGGCCCTAAAGCCTCGACATAGGTCAGGGTCACTGCGTCCCCGCTGGAGCCGCCCTCGGAGGTTTCCATCAGGCGCCGCAGCCGTCGTACGCCCACGCGCTCCGTCGATCCAGCATCCGGGGCGGGGCCCGCGATGATGTCGACATCGATCTGGATTGGATCGCGAGTCTCGTGGGCATCTGAATCCGGCGTGACCAGCCAGCCGTGCTCGCGCGCCTTGGCCGCATAGTGGGAGGCAAGCCTGAGTTCGTAACCCGCTACGGGTGGATGAATGGGTAGCGCGGTCATGGGGGGAGTCGCTTCTCGGCAACCGAACATACAAAGCACAAGAAGAGCGAAGACCCCCACCGCACGGTAGATTGGAACATGCCTCCCTGAATTCAAGGAAAGACCCTCGCTGCTTTCACGTCGCGATATGCTTCGTAGCCGGGTGGAGGGGGGCGTTCAGCCGCGAATGCGCTTGCCGAATGGAGCGAACGCGACCATTCCGAGCTTGAGGTGCTGCAGCGCGAACGGAATGCCGATGATCGTCAGCGCCAGGCTGACTCCGATGACGACGTTGGTGAGGAAGATCCAGATTCCAGCGAAGAGTGCCCAGACGATGTTGAGCCCGAAGCTCATCGCGCCTGCGCTGGGAAGATCCTCGATGTCCTTGCCGAAGGGCATCAGCGCGAGGCCGGCCATCTTGAAGCACTGCACGCCGAACGGGATGCCGACGAGGGTGAGGCAGAGCACCAGTCCACCGAGCAGGTACTCGAGGCAGAGCACCAGACCTCCGCCGAAGATGATCCACAACAGGTTCAGAAGCAGGTTCATGATCGGCTTATACGTTGGAGTCGTCAGTCGATGACATGAGCCCGTCTGAATTTCGCCAGGCCTCGATTTCAGGAGCCGCGCGCGCTGCTATCGCTTGAGCCAGGGCGCGGGGTGTCTGTCCATCCCCGAGCCCCGTCGCGGAGGCGTCCCGCCAACTGGCGCCTACTCCTCCGTGGCCTCCTGCGGCTCCTGGAAGTCCACGTCGAAGTTGACGCGCTGGCCGGGCTCGATGGTGAAGGTCTTCTGCCAGTGCGACGGGCCCACGTTGACGTTGAGGCGGTGGTAGCCCTCGAAGACGTCCAACTCCTCCACGGGGACCGTGCCCACGGGCTTGCCGTCCACGGAGACGTTGGCGCCAGCCGGGCCGCGCACGTTGATGAAGGCCTTGTTGAGGAAGAACTGGTAGGCGGAGCGGCCCGTGGGGGCCACCGTCACCGTGCGCGACACGGAGATGCCGAGCGCGCCGTTGGTGAAGGTCAGCAGGTGCTTGCCCGGCGGCAGCGACGCGGACAGTGGCGTCCGGCCCAGCAGCGCGTTGTTGAGCGTGACCTCCACGCGCGGCTCCACCGTGAGGTCCAGGATGCCCATCGTCGGGCCCGCGTCCACACCAGCGTCAACGCCCGCGTCCTCGACGCCCGCGTCGAAGGGCTCGGCCACGACGATGGGCAGGCCCGCGTCGAAGGTCTCCACCGTCATCGTGCCCTGGAGCTGGCGCTGGACGATCACCGCGCCCGCGCCGAGCGTCAGCACGAGCCCGCCCACCACGAACGGGACCCAGGAACGCGAAGGCTTCTGCGCGGCCACTGGCCGCGCTGCGGGGCTCGCCGCTCCGCCGAAGATGGGGCCCGCGGGCCGCGTCTCCGTGGATGCCGTTGGAGCAGGGGAGGGCGTCACGGTCTGAGCCGTGGCCGGGCTCGTGGTGCTCGGGACAGCGCTCTGCACCGGAGTCGCGACAGGGGTGCTCTGCGGGACCTGCACCGCTGCCGGGGCCTGAGCGGCCTGCACCGGCGCCGTCACCACGGGCTGCACGGGCGCGGCAGTCTGCGGTGCAGTGGTCACGGCCTGCACGGGAGCCGGCTTGCTGCTCTCCGCCGAGGAGAACTCCGGCACCTTGCTCTTCACGGGCTCCGCGAGCCCCGCGCCGTTCGCGATGATCTCGGCGATCTGCGGCGTCGGCATGCCCGCCTTCGCCAGCGCCTCCGCGATGCCCTTCTCAATCGTCGCCCGGCGCGCCGCTCTCGCGTCGCTCTCCGGCGGGAACAGCTTCGCCAGGTGCTCCGCGAACTCCTCGTGCGTCGGCAGCTTGCCAATCGCATCCACCAGCGCCTCGCGGAACGCGAGCGCCGACGAATAGCGCTCCAGCGCCCGCTTCGTCGTCGCGCGGCGCACGACGGCATCCAGCTTCAGCGGCACGTCCGCCGGCATCGGGGGCAGGGCGCGGTTGAGCACCGCCTTGTCCGGATCCGCCGACTCCTTGAACGGCATCTTCCCCGTGAGGCACTCGTGCAGCGTGAGCCCCAGCAGGAACACGTCCGACTGCACGTTGACCGCTTCACGCCCGCCCAGCAGCTGCTCCGGGGACGTGTACGCGCGGCGGTTCTTCACGCGCTTGCCACCGCGCTCACGCGGCGCCACGGACAGCGCGCCGTAGCCCGTCACCTTCGTGTAGCCGCTGAAGGACACCATCAGCGTCTCGGGCCGGATGTCTCCGTGCACCAGCGGTGAACCGTCGTCGTTGCCCGCCACGTGCGCGTAGTGCAGGCCCATGGCCGCGTCCGCCACCACCAGCGCCGCGAACGCGGGCGACATGCGCGGGTTGGCTTCCAGCACGCGCCGCAGCGGCTCGCCGTCCGCGAACTCGGTGACTCGCGCGAGGCCCCCGTCCAGCTTCTCCAGGCCGTGCACGCGCAGGATGTTCGGGTGCTCGAAGACGATGGCGCGGTTCGTCTCGCGCTCCAGGCGCGCCACCAGCTCCGGGTTCTGCGCGATTTCAGGCGGTGCCCAGATGAGCACCACGGGGCGGGGCGTGGCGCCTTCCTCCAGCGACAGTCCGAGGAAGGCACGCGAGCCCTCTCCGGCAAGGAGGGGGCCGAGTGACTGATAGCGAGGCGAACTCATGGGAACGGCATGCTAGTGCCCTTCCCGTCGATCCTGGAATCCCCGGGTCGCGCCTAGAGTCGCTGGCCTTCGAAAGGCAGCGTCAGGTGGTAGCCATAACGCCCGCGCCGCACGAGCAACAGCACGCTACGTCCCCGTCGCGCCGTCAGCAGGGCTTCACGGAAAGTGTCACCCGTGGGGACAGGCTGATTGTTCATCCGCAACAGCACGTCCCCCGGCTCCAGCCCAATCTCCGAGGCAGCCGACCCCTGCCGCACGGACGAAATCGCCATCCCGCCCTTGGACTCCTTCACGCGGAGTCCCAGCTTCTCCCACGCCAGGTTCTCAAGCAGGCGAGCTGGAAATTCGACCGGCGTCACCTGCACCGTGCGGTTGCCGCCTGCTCGGAAGAGCACCAAGGGGAAGACCGAGCGGGCGGGGTAGCCGCGCACGCGCGAATCGAAATCCTCCGCGTCCTGGATGCGCGAACCGCCCAGCTCCGCGACCAGGTCTCCGCGCTGCACACCGGCCTGCGCTGCGGGGCTGTCCGGATCCACGTTCGTCACGATGACACCGTACGTGCGGTCCCACCCGAGCCGCGCGGCCACCTGCGAGGGCAGATCCGCCGTGTCCATGCCCACCCACGCGGGGCGCACCTTCCCGAAGCGCGTGAGCTCCTCCACGATGCGCCGCACCTTGTCCGCGGGGATGGCGAAGCCGATGCCCTGCCCGTTGGCGTAGATGGCCGTGTTGATGCCGATGATCTCCCCGTCCACGTTGAGCAGCGGCCCGCCGGAGTTGCCCGGGTTGATGGCCGCGTCCGTCTGGAGGAAGTCGTTGTAGACGCGGCTGTCCGCACGGAAGGTGCGGCCCGTGGCGGACACCACGCCTGCGGTCACCGTCTTGCTCAGGCCGAACGGGCTGCCGATGGCGACCACCGTCTCGCCAATCATCAAGTCGCTGCTGGTGCCCAGCTTCGCCGTGGGCAGGGGCTCCTTCGCGTTGACCTTGAGGACCGCCAGGTCGTTGTTCGCGTCACTGCCCACCACCTCCGCGTCGAAGGTGCGCCCGTCCGCGAGCACCACGTGGATGGCGGACGCGCCCCGGATGACGTGGTCGTTGGTGACGATGATGCCGGACGGGTCGATGATGGCGCCGCTGCCCAGGCCCGTAATGCGCTGGCGCGTCTCCGGCTGCGCCATCCCCTGGCCGAAGAACTCCTCCAGGGGCGAGCGGGGCCGGCCCCGGAAGCGCGACTCCACCTCCTGTTCGGTGCCGATGTAGACGACCGCCGGGGAGACCTTCTGAACCACCTCCACCACGTCGCTGCGGCGCCGGGACAGGTCCGCGTGCGCCGGGAGCGCCAGCACGAGCCCCCACAGCAAGAGCCCCCACCGGATGTGTGCTGCCCTCATGCCATTCCTCCGTACGCCGCCGGGAATTGTCTCCCGGAAGACAGTCTGAATGTCGGGAAGGCCTCAGCCATTCCCTGGGTGTCTGGAAGCGGCGTCCCGCTCTTCATAGACCAGATGCTGCGGCCGTGATCGAACGCACTTTCAGGCAGAACGTCCTTGCCCTGGGCCGATTGCGGCGTTGGGGGAGCAAGGGCAGCCCTGGGAGTCCCGGCGCGGCGTGTTGCTGGCTGCCCGCGGGGGCCTTGGGAGCGGTTGCGCATGAGTCTCGTCCTGGTCGCGGATGACGAACCCGCCGTGCTGGAAGTCCTGAGCCAGGTGATTGAGGACCTGGGGCACGACGTGGTGCGCGCGCGGGATGGCGAGGAGGCGCTGGCGCTTGCCCGGGCCCACCGTCCGCGGCTGGTGGTGACGGACCACATGATGCCGCGCATGAGCGGCATGGAGCTGTGCAGCCGGCTGAAGCAGGAGCCGGGCCTGCGCGAGGTGCCCATCATCCTGCTGAGCGCCGTGCTCCAGCAGGGCTCGCCGGATGCGTCCGCGTTCCTCAACAAGCCCTTTGAGATCACCGACTTCGAGACGCTGGTCCACGATGTGCTGGAGAAGGCCCCCGCCGCGCCCCCGGAGCCCACCACGCCCGTGGAGGCGCTGAGCCGGTGGGTGGCGCAGTCGCTCCAGGGCCCGCTGGAGGCCGCGAGGGATCAACTGCGCACGCTTAGAGACCTGCCCCCACCGGGCAAGGGCGCGGTGGAGGCGCTGGGCGCGCAGCTCCAGTCACTGGAGCGGATGGGCCGCTACCTCCAGGACGCCGCCCGTCTGAGCGCGGGCAGCGTGACGTTGCGGCCGGTGGAGGGCGACCTGCGCCAGCCGCTGGAGGCCTCCGTCGCGCGCTGCCGCACCACGGGGCCGGGCGTGCCGGTGGAGGTGACGGTGCCCCCGGAGGCGGTGGGCCTTCGCTTCGACCCGGAGCGCCTGGAGCAGGTGTTCGACGTGCTCCTGTCGAACGCGGCCCGGCAGGGCGGGGTGCGCGTGGAACTGGAGGCGTCCGCGGAGCAGGTGCTGGTGCGCGTGAGCGACCCGGGGCCGGGCATCCCGGATGCGGAGCTGCCCCGGCTGTTCCAGCCCTTCCCGGAGGGCCCCGCGCGGGGAGATGCGCTGGGGCTCTACGTGGCCTCGGAGCTGGCGAAGCTGCACGGCGGCGCGCTCTCCGCCGAGTCGCGCCCCGGGCAGGGCGCGACGTTCAGCGTGTCATTGCCGCGCGTGGCCTGACGCCTCAGGCCTTCTGCGACTTCAGCATCCAGCCGATCATCTTGTAGAGCAGGCGGGCGCCCACGTTGGCGTCCCACTCGCTGCCCTCCGGGTCGGGGGCCACTTCGGTGAGGTCGAAGCCGACGATGGTGCGGCCCGAGCGCACGACGCCCGCGACGAGCGCGATGGCCTCCGGGAAGGACAGGCCGCCGGGGACGGGCGTGCCGGTGTTCGGGCACAGCACGGGGTCCAGGCCGTCGATGTCGAAGGACAGGTAGACCTGCTGTGGCAGCTTGTCGACGATCTGCTTCACCTGCTGGTTCCAGGGCAGGCCGTCGAAGCGGTTCTGCTGGAGGACGGCGTCGTAGAAGGCGTGGATGCGGCCGCCGGAGCCCTCGATGTAGCGGTGCTCGTTCTCGCTCATGTCGCGCAGGCCCACCTGGACCAGCGTCTTCACGCCCGGGATGCGCTCACACACGTTGTAGAAGATGGACGCGTGCGACCAGGTGAAGCCCTCGTACGCGACGCGCAGGTCGGCGTGCGCGTCCAGGTGCAGCACGCCCATGCCGGGGTACTTCTCCGCGTGGGCCTGGACGATGCCGAAGGAGATGGCGTGATCGCCTCCCACGGCGGCCACGAGCTTGCCCTGCTCAATCCACTGCTTCGCGGTGCGGTAGACGTGGTCGTTGAGCTTCTCGCTGAAGCCGTTCACGTCCTTGGCGGCGAGGAGCAGCTCGGCCTCGCCGGAGTCGATGCCGCCGGCCTCGATGACGAGCTGGGCGCGCTCCTTGGCGCGCTCGTTCCACTCGTGCAGCTCAGCGGGGGCCTCCAGCATGGCGATGCCGCGCTCGTAGGGCCGGCCGGTCTCCACGTCGAAGAGGTCCACCTGCTTGCTGGCCTCCAGCAGAGCGGCGGGGCCGTTGGACGTGCCGCCGCCGTAGCTGGTGGTGGCCTCGAAGGGCACGGGGATGACGACGACGTGGGCGTCGTCGGGAGAGTGGGGGAGGCCGAAGATGCCGGAGCCCGGCTGCGCGGCGGCGGCGGGGTCGAAGTGGGTAGCCATGGCGGCGCAGGATACGGTTCCGCATCCGGGGCGCAATGGCTTCGGTGGCTCCTGGCTGCCCTCAGGGAGGCGGGGCCTTCAGGAACTCGCGCGCGTGGTCCGAGCTGGGGCCCTGGAGCCCCAACCGCAGGTAGCGGTCGTATTCCGTTCGCGCCTCTTTCAGCCGTCCCAGGCTCTCGTAGGTGTTGGCCAGCGCGAACCGGCACGGGCCGCTTCGTGGATCCGCCGCCACGCAATCGCGGAACGAGGCCAGGGCATCCGAGGGCCGCCCCAGTTCGAGGAAGGCCCTGCCCATGGAATAGGCCGCGGCTGCCTCATCGGACGGCGAGCGCGGATGCTGCTCGCCCGAGCGCACGACCCACAGGAGCAGCATCACGCCGAGGAGTCCACCGCCTCCCATGATGAGGCCGTTGCGCCAGTGGCGATGCCAGCGGATCTTCCGGCGTGCCGGGGCCATGGGTTCAGGAGCCGTGGGCGGAGCGTAGGGCGCCCGGGGCAGGCTCTTCGCAACCAGCTCCGCGGGAAACACGGGCCATTCGTGCATCGCGGGTGAGGGCGGGGCGGACTCGGCGTCCACAGGGGCGCGACTGGCGAGCAGCCGTTCGTCGCGCCAGGTCTGGAGCTGCCGGAGGAAGGGCTCCGGAATGGAGACGTCCCGGTGCTGGGCGGCCAGCTGTTCCTGGAAGCACCACGCCATGAACAGCTTCCGGGCATGGGTGGGAAGGCGCGGCGCGTGCGAGCCCAACCAGTCCGACAGGGATTGTTGCAGCGCCTCCGCGCTCCGGTAGCGCTCGTCCGGAGAGGGCATGAGGGCCCGCTTCAGGATGGAGAGCAGGTCCTCGTCCAGGCCGGGGTTGAGGCTGCGCGCCGGGGTGTGCCGGCCCTCGATGGCTCGCTGGAAGATCTCCAGTTCGTTGCCGGTGATGGGCCGCTCGCCACAGAGCAGTTCGAACAGGACGACGCCCACCGCGTAGACATCCGCGCGCGCGTCCGAGGGCCACTGCTTGAGCTGCTCCGGCGCCAGATAGGGGTATTTGCCTTTGACGACGCCGACCTCCGTCTCCGGCCGCCCCGCGAGCCGCGCCTTGGCGATGCCGAAGTCGGAGACCTTCACCTCGCCCTCGTAGCTCACGAGGACGTTGTCGGGAGAGATATCCCGGTGCACGAGCCCCAGGGGCGCGCCCTGTTCGTCCGTGCGTGTATGGGCATGATGCAGGCCCCGGCACAGCTCGATGACGGTGCTCACCGCGAGCGGCGCGGGCATCCAGGCCAGCCCCCTGGCCTTGAGCTGCTTGAGCACGTGGGACAGCGGCTGGCCGTCCACGAACTCCATGGCGAGGAAGTACTCGCCCTCCACCTGCCCGAAGTCGAAGACCTGGACGATGTTGCCGTGATTGAGCCCCACGGAGATGCGCGCCTCGTTGAGGAACATCTCCACGAAGGCCGGGTTGTCCGCGTACTCGCCCAGGACGCGCTTGATGACGACGGTCTTGGTGATGCCCGGTCCCGCCGTGTATTTCCCCCGGTAGACCATGGCCATCCCCCCGGCGCCCAGGCGCTCCAGGAGCTCGTAACGGCCAAAAGGGAGGGGCTGCGTCGCGCTCACCCGGGTCACGGTAGCAAAGGGAGACGGAGGCCGGAAACTCCGGCATCCCCAGCAGTCCAGGTGTCAACGTGACGGAAAGGACACACATGGCGACGCGGAAGAAGACGGTGGCGAAGCGCAAGGGACGGCTCACGGTGGACGACGTGCGCGAAATGGCGCTGGCCCTGCCGTCGACGGAGGAGCGCCCCTCCTACGGCACGCCCGGGTTCCGGGTGAGCGACAAGCTCTTCGCGCGGGTGCTGGATGACGACTCCATCGTCATCCAGGTGGATTTCGACCACCGCGAGGCCCTGCTGGATTCCAAGCCAGACATGTTCAAAGTGACGCCGCACTACCAGGACTGGCCCATGGTCATCGTGCGTCTGAAGACCGTGAATCGGCGCCTGCTGGAGGTCCTGCTCAAGGAAGCCTGGCGCAGGTGCGCTTCCGCCAAGGTGCTCAAGGCGGAGGAGCCCGCCGCGGCTGCTCCCAAGCGAGCGGTGAAGAAGGCTGCCGCCCGAAAGCGGAGCGTGTAGCGGCTTCAGTCCCAGCGAACGACGATCTTGCCCACGGTGCTGTTGCCCGCCATCCGCTCCAGCCCGGAGCGGAGCTCCGTCATGGGCAACACGGCATCCACCACGGCCCGCAGCGCGCCGGAGTCGAACAGGGGCAACAGCTGCCGTTCCGCCACCTGCGTGAGCAGCATCTTCTCCTCCGCGGGCCGGCTGCGGAGCACCGTCCCCTTGAGCGTGAGCCGCTTGCGCATCACCGGCCCCAGGTCCAGCTCCGCTCGCGCGCCCGCCACCGAGCCCACCTGCATCAGCCGCCCTCGGGGCGCCATGGCCTTCACGGACTCCGGCAGGTAGGCGCCGCCCACCAGGTCCAGGCACACGTCCGCGCCCCGGCCCTCGGTCGCCTTCAGTACGGCATCCGCGAACACCGGCGGGTTGCTCTCACACAGCACCGTCTGGCCCACGCCCCATTCGGAGGCCCGCGCCAGCTTCTCCGCGCTCCGCCCCGTGCCCACCACCCGCACGCCCATGGCCCGGCAGATCAGCGCCGCCGCGGAGCCCACGCCGCTCGCCACCGCGTGCACCAGCACCGTCTCACCAGGTCTCAGGTCCGCCTGGAGCACCAGCGCGTCGTACGCCGTGAGGTACGCCTCCGGCAGTGCCGCCGCGTCCGCGAAGTCCAGCCCGCGAGGCATGCGCAGCACCTCGCGCTCGTGCGTGGTGAGCACCTCGCTCCACGCGCCGCCACCCACCAGCCCCATCACCCGGTCGCCTGGCTGGAACTTGCGCGCGCGTGGGCCCACCGCCACCACCTCGCCCGCGTACTCCAGGCCCGGCACGTCCTGGGGGACGTCGGGCGGCGGCGGATAGGCACCCCGTACCTGGAGCAGGTCCGCCCGGTTCAGCGCGCTCGCCCGCACCCGCACCTGCACGTCGTAGGGCCCCGGCACCGGCTCCGGCCGCTCGTCGAACGCGAGGACCTCCGGACCGCCCGGCTTCGTGATGCGCACGACCTTCATGACCTGCCCCCTTCCGCGAGAAGACCCACCACACCGTTACAACAACAACCGCGTCACCAATCCGAAGTACGCCAGCAGCGTCACGTTGTCGGACACCGCCAGCACCAGCGGCGCCGACGCCAGATGCGGATCCACCTTCAACCGCTTGAAGAGGAACGGCAGCACGCCGCCCAGGCACGACGCCAGCGTGGCGGACACCGTCACCGCGACGAACAGCGCCAGGGGAAAGCCGAACCCCGGCGAATAGACGCGCCCCAGGAGCGCCACCACCGCCGCCGCCATCAACCCGGCCAGGCTCGCGGCCAGCACCTCGCGCGCCACCACCTTCCGGTCCACCTCTCCGTGCGTCACCATCGACGCGGCCACCGCCGTCGTCTGCACGCCCAGGCTCTCCGACAGCACCAGCACCATGGGGATGAAGGCGCTCACCACCACCAGCTCCGCCACCGTGCGCTCGAACAGCCGCGTCGTCGTGGCCGCCAGGAACCCGCCGCCGATGTTCACGAGCAGCCACGGGAAGCGCTTGAGCGCCATGCGCCCGGGCCGCGTCTCTCGCGCCTCGCCCTTGGGCAGGCCCACGAAGCGGTAGACCTCGTCGCGCACGCGGCCCTCCACCTCGTCGAAGAGCGTGTCGGAGAACGCGTCCACGAACTGGTTCATCTCCACCACGCCCACGATGCGCTCTTCCGCGTCCACCACCGGAAACGCCAGGAAGCGGTAGGTGACAAAGAAGTCCTCCACCAGCGCGTCGGAGGCGTCCACCGGCAGCTTCACCACCCGCGTGAACATCAGCGACGCGATGCGCTCGTCGGGCGACGCGCGGATCAGCTTGCGGATGGGCACCACGCCCACCAGCCGGCCGGCCGGGTCGCACGCGTAGCAGTAGAAGATCTCCCCCGTGCCGGGGTGGGCGCGCAGCTTCTCCAGCGCCTGGGCGACCGTGTCCTCCACGCCCACGGCGGTGAAGTCCCGGGACAGCCGGTCGCCCTGCAACAGCGTGTGAGCGGTCTCCGGAGGCATCTGCACGGGGCCGGGCACGAAACGTCCTGGCCCGCCGGAGCGTCAAGGCTTATCTAGGACTCCATCCGCCATGCCACTCGCGCCGTGTCCCATCTGTCAGAAGCCCGTGCCTCCGCGTCCGGAGAACACCTCCCATCCCTTCTGCTCCCGCCGCTGCCGCGCCGTCGACCTGGGCCGTTGGCTGGGTGAGGAGTACCGCGTGCCCGACCGTCAGGCCGAGCAGCAGGAGGACGAGCTCCCCTCCGACGGCGAGCCGCGCCGCCACCACGACGCCTAGCCGTTGCCGGCGTCCGAAGCTGGAAGATTCCCGGACCGCGCGAACGACAGGGCAGGGGAGCGTGCCACCGGAAGGCCCGCGCCCGTGCGCCCCGGAGGGCAGGGGGCGGGCGTGCCGCTGGAGTCGCGGGGAGAGTGACGCTATACCCGCCTGCCGTGAAACGCGCCGTCAACCTCATCGCCAGCCTGCTCGTCACCGTTGCCTTCATGTGGTGGGCCTTCCGGGACACGGACCTGTCCACGCAGGTCGCCAGCCTCAAGGCGGCCAACTACGCGTGGATCTTGCCGTACTGCGTGTGCCTCACCTTCGTGCACATCTTCCGCACGTTGCGCTGGGGTGCGTTGCTGTCCGGCCTGGAGCGCGTCCCGTTCCGCAAGCTGAACGAAGCGTCCGGCATCGGCTTCATGATGCTGCTGGTGCTGCCGTTCCGGCTGGGTGAGTTCGCGCGGCCCTTCCTCATCGCCCAGCGCAGCTCCATCCGCCGCAGCGCGGCCATGACGTCCGTGGTGCTGGAGCGCATCGTGGATGGCCTCTTCGTCGCTGCGCTGTTCCGGGTGCTGCTCTTCTTCGTCCCGACGGAGACCCCCGAGGTCCGGTACGTGAAGCTGGGCGCGTGGCTGATGTTCGCCGTGTTCGGTGGCGGCCTGATGTTCCTGCTGCTGGGCCTGTGGCAGCAGGAGCGCACGGTGCGACTGGTGCGCGCCACCGTGGGCCGCTTCTCGCCGGGCATCGCGGACAAGGTGGCGGACGTCGTGGACACCTTCGTGGGGGCCATGCGGCAGCTCCCCGACCGCAAGCACATCGCCCTCTTCTTCCTCTACACGGTCGCCTACTGGGGCGTGAACGGCCTGGGCATGGCGCTGCTCGCGCGCGCCTTCGACTGCTCCGGCGCGGCGGCGGGCACGGCCTGCGAGCCCATGAACCTGACGCTGTTCCAGTCCTACATCGTGATGTGCGTGCTGGTGGTGGGCGTGATGATCCCCGCCGCGCCCGGGATGATGGGCACCTTCCAGGCCGCCACCAAGGTGGGCCTGGGGTTGTTCATGCCCGCCGCGATGGTGAACGCGCACGGGCTCGCCTACGCGAACGTGCTGTGGATGTGCCAGACGTTCCAGCAGATCGCCTTCGGCCTCATCCTGCTGTCCATCAGCCACATGTCCTTCCGTGAGCTGGCGGGGAAGATGAAGAAGGACGACGACACCTCGGTCACCCGCTCGTCGGTGGCCTGAGGCCCTTCCGGCGCTACGGGGCGGGCTGGGTGGCCTGCCCGCCGTCGGTCGGTGGCGGGGACGCGGGAGGCACCTGCTGGGCGCGCACGCTGTTCCTCACCTGATCGGTGACGGCGGCGGGATCCACGGTGCCCTTGAACGTGCCGAAGGGCGTCTCGATGCTCTGCTCGCGCTTGCCGTCGGTGCCCGGCGGACCGCACCAGGCCTTGGCGGCGTCCTTCAGCGAACCCACGGGCGTGCGCACCGCGGTGCGCGTCTCGGTGGTGGACTTGGCCACCAGCACGTGGTCGCGCATCAGCACGCAGTGGTCCTCGTCGAAGTACCAGGCCGCCGAGCCGTCCGCGAACTCCTGCGCCCGCTCCGGCCCCCTGCCCATGGTGTCCGCCACCTGGGCGGCCGTCATGCCGGGGTAGAGCTTCTCGAAGCCGGGGGTGGCGCAGCCGGTGGCGGCCAGCGCGAGCAGTGCGGACAGCAGGGAGGGACGCATCCGGGGCGCGACTCCTGGAAGGAGAGGCGAACAACCCTAGCGTGTTCCTCCCGGACCGCTCCAGGTGGGCCTGGAGGCGATGACGGGAGGATTACAGCTCCTGCTCCAGCCAGCGCCACAGCCGCTCACTCAGCAGGCGGGCGCGGCGGCGGAGCAGGGGGCCGCTCACGACTGGCCCTCTGTCTTGGCGGGGATTCGGCCGTACTTGGACAGCAGGTCCTCCACGGCTTCACGCAGGTACTCGCTCTGGTGGATGCGGGTGCGCCGCGCCAGTTCGCGCAGCTTGTGCACCTGCTCCTCGGGAACGAGGACGTGGGTGGAGACGATGTCGGCCTCGGGGCTTCGGACCTCACCGGGTTCCACCGCGGACGGGGACGACGGAGCGTCGGGGCTCAGCGGGCTGGCGCTTCCATCCTGCATCGGGCTTCCTCCAGGAATGCTGCTACAGGCCGCTACCGACCTGGCGTGGGCATTAGGGGGCCGGCCTCTCGTGCCGTCAAAAAAAGGAACACGCGACGGGCCGGGTTGACTTGGAACCCGGTGCGCTGTTACTCGCGCATCCACGTAAGGGGAGTAGTTCCCGCCCGGCAGCGAGGGGCGGAGGGGCGCTCGACACACTGGCTGGTGACAGCCCGGGCCCCCATCTCGTGAAGCGCGCGAGACGAACGAGACCTTCGGACAGGGATTCAACGCTCCCTGGCCGAGGTCCGTCGTGCGCGCTCCTCCCTGAAGCGCTCCACCCCACGACATCCTCCGCGCCAGGAACTGGGATGGGGTGCCATCGTGTCTTTGGAAGCCATTGTCGGATCATTCGTCCTCGTCGCCGCCAGTGAGATGGGGGACAAGACGCAGCTGCTGGCGTTCTCGCTGGCGTCCAGGTTCCGCAAGCCGTGGGTGGTGCTGGGCGGCATCTTCGTGGCCACGGTGGCCAACCACGCGCTGGCGTCGTCGGTGGGCACGTGGGTGTCCACGCACGTCCCCGCGCGGGTGATGGCGCTGGTCCTGGCGGTGTTGTTCCTGGGCTTCGGCCTGTGGACGCTCAAGCCCGACACGCTGGATGAAGACGGCGGAAAGCCTCCGCGCTTCGGCGCCTTCCTCACCACGGTGGCGCTCTTCTTCATGGCGGAGATGGGGGACAAGACGCAGCTGGCCACCATGGCGGTGGCCGCGCGCTACCAGGCGCCGGTGCTGGTGACGCTGGGCACGACGGCGGGGATGCTGGTGTCGGACGGCCTCGCGGTGTTCCTGGGCGACCGGCTGTCCGGGCGGGTGAACATGAAGTACGTGCGGTGGGTGACCGCCGCGCTCTTCTTCCTCTTCGGCCTCGTGTCGCTCTGGACGGCCTGGCGCGGCTGAGGCTTCACGAAGGGCCCCGGCGTGCAGGGACGCCGGGGCTTCGCGGTGAGGACTACTTCAGGCTCGCCGTGTCGATGACGAAGCGGTAGCGCACGTCGTTCTTGAGCATGCGCTCGTAGGCGTCGTTGATCTTCTGGATGGGGATGACCTCCACGTCGGAGGCGACGTGGTGCTTCGCGCAGAAGTCGAGCATCTCCTGCGTCTCACGGATGCCGCCAATCATGGAGCCGCCCAGCTTGAGCCGGCGGGGGATGAGCGAGAAGGCCGCCAGCGGCGTGGGAGTCTCCGGCGCGCCGACGATGATCATCGTGCCGTCCGTCTTCAGCAGGCTCAGGTAGGCGTTGTAGTCATGCTGCGCGGAGACGGTGTCCAGGATGAAGTCGAAGGACCGCCGCAGCTTCTTGAACGTCGCCTTGTCGGACGTGGCCTCGAAGTGCGTGGCGCCCAGGGCGAGCGCGTCGTCGCGCTTGGACGGCGAGGTGCTCAGCACCGTCACCTCCGCGCCCATCGCCTTGGCCAGCTTCACGGCCATGTGGCCCAGGCCGCCCAGGCCCACGACGGCCAGCTTGCTGCCGGCCTTCACGCCGTAATAGCGCAGCGGCGAGTACGTGGTGATGCCCGCGCACAGGAGCGGCGCGGCGCGGTCCAGGGGGATGCCCTCCGGGATGCGCACCACGTACTTCGCGTCCACGGTGATGTGCGTGGAGTAGCCGCCGTAGGTGGGCTGGCCGTCGTATTCACGGCCGTTGTAGGTGTTCACCGCGCCGCGGTCGCAGTACTGCTCGTCGCCCGCGAGGCACTGGGGGCACTCGCGGCACGAGTCCACGAAGCAGCCCACGCCCACGGCGTCACCCACCCTGAACGTGGTGACGGCGCTGCCCACCTGGGACACCTTGCCGACGATCTCGTGGCCCGGGACCATGGGGAAGAGGGCGCCGCCCCACTCGTCGCGGGCCTGATGGATGTCCGAGTGGCACACGCCGCAGTACTGGATGTCGATGAGCACGTCCTGGGGGCGCGGCTCACGGCGCTCCACGGTGAAGGGGCCGAGCGCGGCCTTCGCGGTGGGGGCGGCATAGGCAGGGGTCGTGGGCAAGGAAGGCTCCTGATGGGAAACGAAGTAGGGGCGGCAATCTAACGACGCCGGGGCCATCGTGCCGGGGAACATCGGGAGAAGTGGACCTGCCCGGGGGGCATCCAGGAGACTCCGCGCCCATGAGCCAGGAACGTCTGCAGCAATCCCTGTCCGCGGGTCCCCATCACCTCCTCTCCCGCCTGGTCGGCACGTGGGAGGGCGTCGCGCGCACGTGGTTCCAGCCCGACAAGGTGGAGGATGAGTCGCCCATCTCCGGCACCTTCCGGAGCGTGCTCGACGGCCGCTACGTGGTGCACGAGTACACGTCTGCCTTTGGGGGCAAGCCGCTGTCCGGGATCGCGACGCTGGGCTACCACCTGGACGGGCGGCAGTTCACCATGTCGTGGGTGGACACCTTCCACGTCGGCACGGACATCATGGCGCTGCAGGGGGAGGCCGGGGTGAGCGACCGCATCTCCGTCACCGGCAGCTACTCCACGGGTGAGCAGTCGCCCCGCTGGGGCTGGCGCGTGGACCTCGAGTTGACGAGTCCGGATGCGCTGGTCATCACGCACTTCAACATCGAGCCGGGAGCGGCACCGCAGAGAGCGATTGAGATTCAGTACAAGCGGCGCTGAGCCAGGATGCGCGCCTCGTGACGTCCGGCGTCCGTCCAGTCCTCGGTGAATGAGAGGGATTGGAGCCCCTGGAGCAGGGTGGGCAGTTCACCCTCCTCCAGGAGGAAGCGCGCGGACGGGTGCGGATGGCGTTGCAGGTTGCGCCGGGTGGGCTGGGCGAAGACAAACAACCCGCCCGGTGCAAGGAGCTTCGGCACAGCGGCCAGGAGCGGCCGCCAGAGGTAGTTCAAGCACACGACCAGATCGAACGGACCGGGCGGCAATGCATCTGTTTCCAGGTCCAGGCGCAGGCGCGTGAGGGACACGCCCGCGTCGCGCGCCAGGGTTTCCGCCTGCGCCAGCGCCACGTCGGAGATGTCCACCAGGGTGACGTCCAGCCCGCGCCGCGCGAGCCAGCATGCGTCGTGTCCCGCGCCGCCGGCCAGGTCGAGCGCCCGGCCCTTTCGGGGCAGCCGGTCCTCGAGCGAGCGGAGGAATGCGGACGGCTCCCGCGGCGCGGTGGCCTGCTGGTACTTGTCGTTCCAGCGCTGGCGATCCTCCTGGGACATGGCTTGGGTTCCTACTTCCGGGTCATCAGCGCGTTGAGGGTCGGGTAGCTGGCGGCGGCTTCGAACAGGCTCGCGGAGTGTCCCTCGCGGAGGAAGGCGGAGGCGAGCGCCCCGGCCCGGCCCCAGAGGGCCTCCGGGATGGCGGAGCCGGCGCTGAGCCGCCGCACCCCCAGCCGCTGCAACTCCGCCTGAGCGGGGAGGTCCTGCCGCGCGAGCACGTTCACGGGCAGCGAGGTGCCCCGGGTGATGGCCTGGATCTCGGCTGCATCCGTGACGCCCGCGGCGAAGAGGCCATCCGCGCCGGCCTGCTGGTAGCGGGCAGCACGGGCCAGGGTCTCCTCCACGCGGCGCTCGGGCGGCACGAGCTTGCGAAGGTAGACGTCCGTGCGCGCGTTGACGAAGACGTCCACGCCCAGCCGCGCGCCGGCCTGCTTCACGCGTTCAATCTTCGCGGCGAGCAGCTCCGGAGGACCGCTGCCGTCCTCCAGGTTGCAGCCCACGGCGCCCTCGGACAGGAGGCGGGCCACGTTCTCCGCGGCGGTGGCCGGGTCGTCGGAGTAGCCCGCTTCGGCGTCCACGGTGAGGGGGACCTGGATGGCGCGGGCGATGGTACGAACCGTGTGGACGAGCGCGTCCACGGGCAGCGCATTGCCGTCCGCGTAGCCCAGGGCCCAGGCGATGCCGGCGCTGGTGGTGGCGATGGCCTTCGCGCCCAGGCTCTCGAAGAGGCGGGCGCTGCCGGCGTCCCAGACATTCGGAAGCACGAGCAGGTCAGGGCCCTGGTGCAGCGCGCGGAAGGTGGGGGCGGTGTCGGGACGGGCGGTCATGCGTGGGGGCTCCGGTGACGGGGTGAGAGGGATTCAGGCGTGGGTCTGCTCATGGTCGAGCAGCCAGCGCTTGCGTTCCAGGCCTCCTGCATAACCGGTGAGCGAGGCATTGGCACCGACAACGCGGTGGCACGGGACGACGATGCCGATGGGATTGGCGCCATTGGCCAGGCCCACGGCGCGGATGGCCTTGGGACGTCCGATGCGTTCGGCGAGCCGGCCGTAGGTGGTCGTCTTTCCCACGGGAATCTCGCGGAGGGCGCGCCAGACCTCGCGCTGGAAGGGCGTGCCGCCGGTCTCCACGGGGAGGGAGGCGATGGCGCCCAGGTCTCCGCGCAGATACGCCTGGAGCGCGGAGGTGCGGCCGGCGGGGTCGCGCGCGGTTTCGAGGACGCAGCCGTTCTCGCCGTAGTGCAGGCGCAGGAGCCGGTGCATTCGGGCCTCGTAGCCCTCCCAGTCCAGCGCGCGCAGGCGGCCCTCCTCATCACAGACGAGGAGCGCCACGCCGGCGGGGGTGGGCGTGGAATCGATGAAGAAGCGCAGACGGTCAGGCATGAGCTTTCCGGTGGGGAGGGGTGAGGGCCGCCGCGGTCCAGAGGTACTGGGCGGCGTAAGCGCGCCACGGGCTCCAGGCTTCGGCGCGCCGCAGGAGTGCTTCGGGCGTGGGACGAGGGCCTCCGCCTTCCGTCGCGGCGCGAAGCAGGGCGACGTCGGAGGCAGGAAAGGCATCCGTCTCGCGGACGGCGCGGAGGGCGATGTACTGGGCGGTCCACTCGCCAATGCCGGGCAGGCGCGTGAATCGGGCGACGGTGTCCGCGAGCGACGGGCCGGGCTGGAACAGCGAAGGGTCCGCCACGGCCGCCGCGGCGAGCTGGGAGATCGCCCGGGCCCGGGCGGCCGGCATGCCCAGGCCGGTGAGGTCCGCTGATGCGAGGACTTCGGGGCGGGGGAAGGCGCGCTGGAGGCGGGCATCGCCGGTGAGGGCCGGGTCCAGGCTTTCGCCATGCATGGCGAGGAGCCGCTGTCCCAGCTGCCGCGCGGCGACGGTCGTCACCTGCTGGCCCAGGATGGCGCGGACCGCCAGCTCGAAGCCATCCCAGCCACCCGGGGCGCGAAGTCCGGGCCGCGCGTCGAGCAGGGGCGCGAGCAGTGCATCCGTCGACAGGTGGGCACGGATGGCCTCCACGTCCGCGCCCACGTCGAAGACGCGCCGGACCTGGGCGACGACGGAGGGCAGCATCCGCACATCGCTGACACGCAGGGTGGCGCGCAGGGCGTCGAGCCCCGGTGCGGGCGACACCTCCACGGCGCCCTGGCCCCAGGCGTTCGTGAACGTCCGCAGATAGCGGCCGGGCTCGACGTGCTCCATGCCGGTGAATGCGCGGGCCGTCAGCCAGGCCTCCATCGCGTCCCAGTCGTAGGGCGGCCGGTAGGGGATGAGAAGCGTCACCTCGGGACCGGCGGACGTCACTGGCGCCGCCCGGGAACGGCGGAGGGTGCCCGGAGGTCGGCCGTAGAGCGACTGGAAGACGGCGTTGAAGCGCCGCACGCTGCCGAAGCCGGACGCGAGGGCGACCTCGGCCATGGGCAGGGAGGTCTCGTGGATGAGCTGACGGGCGAAGAGCACGCGGCGCGTCTGCGCCACGGCGACCGGTGAGGCGCCCAGGTGTTGGTGGAACAGCCGGCGCAGCTGCCGGTCCCCGACGCCGAGCCGGTCCGCCAGCACCTCGACGCTGGCCTCGTCGGCATCCAGCAGGCCGTCCGCGATGAGCGCCAGTGCGCGCGAGACGGTGACGGAGGTGCCGCGCCAGGGCGCGAGTGAGGGCGAGGCCTCGGGCCGGCAGCGGAGGCAGGGCCGGAAGCCTGCTTCCTGGGCCGCCGCGGCAGTGGGGTAGAAGGTGCAGTTCTCGAAGCGGGGCGCGCGGGCCGGGCAGATGGGGCGGCAGTAGATGCGCGTCGTCTTCACGGCGGTGAAGAACCGCCCGTCGAAGCGGGAGTCCCGCGTCGTCAACGCGCGGTAGCAGGCGGTGGGGTCCAGGCCGTCCATGGGGTGAAGGTCACACGGCGGACCCTGGATGTCTGGCCGTTTTCGGACGTGGACGTTCGGCTTCTGGGAGCAGGCCTGCCGGCTCGCCTACCACCTCACCGTCAGGGCGGTCGTCCCTCCCGAGTCGATGGTCGCGGTCGTCTCGTGACGGCCCAGTGCGGCGTGCTCCAGCAGGACCTGGACCTTCGTTCCGTCGACGCGCACCGCTGGCGTCGGGGACATGCCCACGAAGGCGCCGTTGATCCACACGCGGGCGCGCGGAATGGCGATGACCTTCACGCGCGTGGGTGTCTCCTCGAGCTCCCGCCATCCGCCGCCGCCGCCGCCACCGCCGCCGTGGCAGTGATAGCCACCCGTGGCCCGTACGTTGTGACAGCCGGAGCTGTTGGTCCGTCCCGGATGCGCCCTCGCGAGGTGTGAACACGCCAGCGCCGCGACGACCCCCAAGCCCAGCGCCGCCTTGCTGACGCGCCTCATGGATCCACCCGTCCCATCTGTGCTTCGACCAGCGTGTCGTCATGCCATCCCAGCAGGGCCGTGTGCCGGCCCAGGCGCACCGTCACATGGGCCACACCCTTGCCCGCATGCACGAGGTCCTTCGCGGAGAACTCCTGGCCCGTGAATCGCTTCGCGGCAAGCTGGAGCGCCGCGGGCGACAGCCCCGCCTTCCCATGGTCCGGCGTGGTGACGTAGAGGCCACGGGTCATGCCCTGACCGACGAACAGGTACGTGAGCGTCCCCGGGGGCGCGTCCACCACGCGGAACACATCCGAGCGCTGCATCTCCAATCCGGAGGGACCGAGCTGTGCCTGGGCGACTTCCACGGGTTCCCCGAGGGGAAAGCGATTGCGCAGCAACGCCTCCCTGCGGCCGAGGAGCGCGGCCCTCGCGGCGGTCATTTCAGCGTCGCTTCCGAGCACCGAGAGCAGTGCGCCCACATCCTCGTCCGCGGTCCGGAGCTCGCGCAGCGAAGCACCGAGCCCTCCCGCGTGGGCCGTGGCCGTTGCCATCCGGGTGAGCTCCGCGCCTCGGAAGGAGGCGAGGGCCGTGCGGGCTGTTTCGCCCGTGTCGACCGCCACCGCGGCGTGGAGGGCCGTGGCGCGGCAGCGAACATCGCGGGCAGGGCATGCACGTTCCTGACGCAGGTAGGCCTGGGTGATGAGCGGCTCGGGGCGTTCTGAGACGAGCGTCCGGGCCTGGATGCGTGACAGCACCTGGATGGCCTCGGCCAGCTCTCCCTTCTCCAGCGCGGCCTTTCCCGTCGCGATGCGGAAGTCCTCCAGCTTCGCGCGAAGTCCGTCCATGACGGAGGCCGGAGCCCGCTCGGTGGACAGGGCTTTCAGCTCCGCCTCGACCGTGTCCTCCGCGCCGCGTTCCAGCGCGGAGCGAGCCCATGCCTCGCGCAGCTTCACGCGCGCCGTCTCCAGGGGACCGGTGCCCTTACCGGAGCCCGCGTAGTGACGGATGAGCCTCACCGCGTCGCGATTGTCCATGCCCTGGATGCGCGCGAGCACGAACGTATTCCGCGCCTCGATGTACTCAGGACTGGATTCACCGTTGGCCTCCAGCAGGTCCGCATGCAGCTCGGCTTCACGGAGCTGGCCCGCGGCCGTCAGGCGGACCAGCTCCGGAACCGATGGACGAATGAAGAGAAAGCATCCCGCGAGGACGAGCGCGCAGAGTCCCGTCAGTCCGATGCCAATCCGGTCGTGCCACCGTGCGGGAGATTTCGCGCCACCAGCGCGTCGGCGGCGCAGCGCGGTCGCGGCCCACCACCAGGTCCCGGGCCAGAGACCCAAAATCGCAAGCATGGCGAGCCAGCTCTGGTCCGGTTCCGCGTAGAACGCGTGCCGTGAGATGAACGCGCTGACCAGGAAGGGCACGGCGAAGAAGCCCGCCATGGCCACGCCCATCAGGGCACCGACGCGCCGGTGGAAGGCGGAGGTGTCGCGGGCCTGGGTGGGGTGGAGGTCGCGTCCCATCAGGTGGATGAAGCCCGGCCTGCCCGCGAACTCGAAACAGACGGTCGCGGACGGGGCTTCAAAGACATCCAATGTCTGGGAAAGGATTCTTCCGCGCAGCGGCTCGAGCTCGGGCTCCAGCGAGGACCTCGCGGCGATGAAGCCCGCGGAACGGGCCTCATCCCCCAGCGCCGAGCCGGGCAGGGGACCCGGGTGCTCCACGGAAGCCAGGGCCCGCGCTCCCGGCCATTGAAGTGCCCGCTTCGAATCCTCCAGCAGGCCCTTGTGCGCGGAGAGGGCCTTCGCATCCGGCCACGCACGCACCTGGGTGCGTTCGACGGTCGACACCCTCAGCCACCGGCGGAGCGTCCCCGAGCCCCGGCAGGTGTGGCAGCCCACCATGCCCTTCGTGCAGCGGACGCACTTCTTCGTGCCCTTTCCCCGGCACTCCGTGCAGTTCACCATCCGGTAGCTCTTGCGCGCCCGGCTCATCCGCCGGCCGGACCCGCCGCAGCCGGAGCAACTGGCGCGAAGGGAGCCCCTGCACGTGGGGCACGTCACCTGTCCTGCGCCCTGGCAGTCTCCGCACATGGCGAGGTGAGATGACTTTTCGGCCAGGGCCTCCGGAGATGCGCTCCACAGGTCGAGTGTGTCGAGTGAGACCGGAGGCGTGGAGCGCGAACTCCGGGCCGTGTTCGCTCCGCCCGCGTAGGCCTCCGCCGCCCAGGTGCCGGTGCGGACGGCGTACCGGGTGACGAGCCGCCCGTAGCGGAGCACGGACGCGTCGACCCGGGTGATGAGGTCCGCGAAACCAAGGGGGCCCAGCCGCCAGCGCGCCCAGCGGACGGCCGCGGCCCGGGCCTTCGAGTGGATTTCCTCGTCCAGCATCGTGCGGACTCCCCCGGGGCATGGGTGCTGCGCGTCGGGACAGGGGGGCATCGGACCGCGCCGGGAGGGGGCCTGACAATCCCCCGGAAGGGGGACGGGCGGGCGCTACGGAACGAAAAAAGCCCCGGAATCACTTGGGAAAGTGACTCCGGGGCTGCTTGATGGCCAGGGTCAGACTTGAACTGACTACCTGCGGATTATGAGACCGCCGCTCTAACCAGGTGAGCTACCTGGCCGTGAAGCCCCGCCCGTATACCGGGCCAGGGCCGTGACCGCAAGAACTTCGGACGGGGTGCCCGGGCCCTTCCTGACAGGGCTGCGGGAGGGGGGCGCCTTCCGACTTTCGCCCCTGGACCGGCTGCCTGCTTGGGCGACAGGGCTACTGGTAGCGCGCGACCCAGAGGGTGTCGCCATCCGCGGCTGTCTCAATCCACACCGCCGTTGCATGCCCATTCAGGTCGATGGCCCCCGTGATTGCGCCCACGACAGCTTCCGGCGCGGACCGCAGGGGTTCCGGGGCCCGGAAGTTGCCAGGGGCATATTGGTAGCTCGCCCAGGCCGTGTGGTCGGACTGTGCCCAGAAGGCGACCTGGTCACCGGCCGGGTCGGAGGCGAGCACGGGATATCCGCCCAGCACGGTGCCTCCGAGCCGCGGGTTGTTCGGGTCGACGCTGCGGTCGAAGCGCGGGCGGATGTCCCATTCCTCCTTCGACGCGAGGTACACGCGTCCCTCGGCGGCCCCGGTGAGGGGCGGGGGGTGGGGGAGGTACAGCCAGCCGGCCAGCGCATCGCCCGTGTTCGTCGCGATGACGATGGACGGGTTGAACATGCCTCCGTAATCGGAGATGTGCGAGTCGATGCGCTCGGCGGGCTGCCATGTGTTGCTCTCACGGTCGTAGCGGCGTGCGTCGATTCCCTGCATCAGTTTGCCGGTCAGCGTCGCGACGTGCTGGGGCCAGACGGCGAGCGCGTTGCCCGCCGCGTCCATGGCGATGGCGGGCGTCGTGGCCGCGCCGTAGTTCGACCGGCTCAGGATGGAATCGCCACACCACTGGAACTTGTCGGCGTTGTACGCGCTGCCATGAATGGCCTGGGTCCCCCGGGCGTCCGCCTGCTGCCATTGCACGAGCGCGCTGCCGTTCGCGTCGAGCGCGGCGGCGGGCCAGAGAGACGGGGTGTCACGCGCCGTGTTGAGGGGCACCGGCGGCTGGACCCACCGGTTGCTGGCCGCCCCATAGCGCATGGCCATCACCCGGTGCTCGACGGGCTTGCACAGCGTCTTGCAGAGCGTTGTCCAGACGAAGACCGCGTCGCCCGTGGGGGACATGGCCAGGCGCATGGTGGGGATGTCGTCAACGGGGAACGTGAGCTGTAGCGCGAGGCTCCACTGGCCCGTCGCCGCTGAAAAGTGGCTCGCGAAGAAGGTGTTGCCCGCCGGGGTCTGCTGGAGCCAGACCGCCATGGCATTTCCCTGCTCATCCGCGGCCAGACTGCTCCGCAGAAGGTTGCCGGGTTGGGATTGGAGCGGCTGCTCGGGCGTCCATGTATCGGACGTGGCGGTATAGCGGCTGGCGTAGAGCGCCGTGTAGTCGTGGGGCGCGTTCTGGGTCGTGACATGCGCGAAGATGGCGAAGGCGCTCCCGGATGGGCCCGCCGCCACGCGCGTGTACTCCCACGAAAGCGACGGCCCGGTGGAGAGCCGCTGGGGCTTGCTCCAACTCATGATGCTCGCAGCCCCCGCGATCGGATTCCGCGGGGAGGGGGCCGCCCCCAGGGTGCAAACCGCGCAGCCGAACTCACACAGGAGCAGTCCCATCACGAACAGCGAGACGCAACGGAAATGGAAGCTCATGTATCTCCGGTCTCATCTGTTCGCGGTGGGAGGCGCCGCGCACGCCTGCCCCCTCTCTGGACAGCGCCTGGATCTATTCCCTGTCCCCCTGGCGGGTCAGTGTCCGCAAGTCCCTTCCGTGCGATCAGAATGCGACGGCTGACGCAGGGAACCGCTTAATCTCCACCGAGAATGAAGAGCCTGGAACGGTGGAGACAGAAGGTCCGGCAGCTCAAGACGGAGGTGGCGGCGCTCTTCATCGCGGCCCGGCATCCTGGAGTCCCCTGGTACGCGAAGCTCCTCGCGGCGGGGGTGGTCGCCTACGCGCTGAGCCCCGTGGACCTCATTCCAGACTTCATCCCGGTCCTCGGACTGCTCGATGACCTGATCCTCGTCCCACTCGGCATCCTTCTCGTCCGCCGGCTCATCCCTCCCGCAGTGCTCGCCGAATGCCGGGACAGGGCCCGCCAGGAGGCGAACCTGCGCAAGACGAGCTGGGCCGCGGGGGCGGTCATCCTCACCCTCTGGGTGCTGCTCGCGCTGCTGTTCGTCCGGTGGCTGCGGCCTCACTGACGCCATCGCCTGCGGCTACAGTGGATGAAATGACGCCCATACCTCTTCTCGTCGTTGTCCTCGCATCCACAGCAACCGCAGGTGACGTGCCGCGCTCGGGCTATTTCGGTGCGGGAGTCAATCTGGAGCCCCTCTCCGTGGGGCCCGTACAGGCGTTCTCGGGAGGCCGAGTGGCGGTGGGCATCAGCCTCCAAGCCGCTTTCCAGGTGGATCTCGGTGCCCGGTGGGCATTCCGCCTGCCGCTGGAGGCCGGGGTCGGCGGCTCCGGGGATTCCACCTTCTCCGAGCTGGGCCTCACCCCGGGGCTGCTCTACCGCTGGCGCAGCGATGCCGCCCAGCGATGGGTTCCGTATCTCGGTGCCGGGCTGAAGCTCGGAGCCGCGGGGGCGGGCAGGGCGTTTCTGGGGCTCCCTCTCGTCACCACCGTGCAATCGCTCGACTTCGACTTCGATGATGGCGACGGCGATTCCGATGATCCCAACTTCGAGTCGCGCCTGGGCGCTTTCCCGGAGGTCTGGGCCGGGGTGGAGTGGCACCCCAACCGATGGTTCTCGCTCAACGTGGCCGCTGCCTATACCTACGTGCGGTTGCTCGGCACGAACGTTCATCTGCTGCATGAACGGGTGGGCGTGAGGTTCTCCCTTTAGCGCGCCTCCTTCATGAGGATGCATCGCCGCGTGGCGGTTCCGGTGCTTGAGACGGCGCGCGCTCGTCAGCGCTGCTGCTGACCGGGCGAGGACGGCTGGCCCTGCTGTGGGGTGCCGCTTCCGCTCATGCAGCGCTGCATCCCTTCCGCCATGCGCTGAACCTCCGAGACCTGGTCGGGGTTCTTCGCGGTGAGCCGCAGGATGGCCCCTGTCCGCGTCTCTTCTACCTTCACGTCCGCCATTCCGTGCATGGGGCAGCTCATTCCCGCTCCGCCCATGCCATGGCCCATCATCCCGCCGCCCATCATTCCGCAGGGGCAGCTGGATTGCTGCTGCGCGGGCGTGTTCGTCTGGCGCTCCGGGTTCGGTGTCTGACCGGTGCCTTGGGCTCCGGCAAGTGGTCCGAAGAGCAGTCCCGTGGTGATGATCAGACCGTATCCAAGCTTCCTCATGGCATTTCCTCCCAGGCTCGAACTTCCCCAAGGAAAAGCTGCTGCCTGAGCTGGAGGATGGCCTGTTCGAGCCAGAGTGGAACGTGGGGGGAGGCGGTGGCTCGCCGCGTGAGGCGGCATCATTTCCGCGGAGCCGTGAGGTTGTGAACCTCATGGACCGCGGGACATCGACATGGGTCCTCATCCTGGCTGCCATCACGGCATGGCCACGAGGTCCCCCATGCGCACCCGCACGAATGAGACCGCGCACGCACCGGTCCGCGACGAGGACGTCCCCGGAACCTCGGAGCGCGGGGGCCCTCCTGGAATGCCTCCCGAGGCTGGAGGAACGGGAACCCTGACCCGGCGAAGCATGCTGGCGACAGCGGGCGCTACCCTCACGGGTGGCGCGCTGCTGCTGAGCGGCTCCGCTGTGGGCTCCGGCCCGCGACAAGCGCGGCAGGACTGGCTGCGCCCCGGGATGCCCGACCGGGACTACCAGCCCGTGGTGGTGCCCAATGGCTCCAAGCTGCCGTGGAAGGTGGTGGGCGGCGTGAAGGTCTTCCACCTGGTCGCCGAGGAGGTGGAGCACGAGTTCGCGCCCGGTCTGAAGGCCCTCTGCTGGGGTTACAACGGCCGGGTCCACGGGCCCACCATCGAGGCGGTGGAGGGGGACCGGGTGCGCATCTACGTCACCAACCGGCTGCCCGCGCCCACCACCGTGCACTGGCACGGCATCCTGTTGCCCAACGGCATGGACGGCGTGGGCGGCCTCAACCAGAAGTCCATCGCCCCCGGTGAGACGTTCCAGTACGAGTTCACCCTGCGCCAGTCAGGGACGAACATGTATCACTCGCATCATGACGAGATGACGCAGATCGGCCTCGGCATGACGGGCATGTTCGTCATCCACCCGCGCCGGCCCATGGGTCCCCGCATCGACCGGGACTTCGCCATCCTGCTGCATGAATGGCGCATCGACGTCGGCACCCGCCGGCCCAATCCGAACGAGATGACGGACTTCAACGTGCTCACCATGAACGCGAAGGCGTTCCCGGGCACGGAGCCGCTCGTCGTACGCCAGGGGGAGCGGGTGCGCATCCGGCTCGGCAACCTGAGCCCGCAGAACCACCACCCCATCCACCTGCATGGCTATCACTTCCGCATCACCGAGACCGACGGCGGACGTGTGCCCGAGTCCGCGCAGCAGCCGGAGACAACGGTGATCGTCCCCGTGGGCAGCGCCCGCGCCATCGAGTTCGTGGCGGACGCGCCCGGCGACTGGGCCCTGCATTGCCATATGACGCACCACCTGATGAACCAGATGGGCCATGGTTTCCCCAACATGATTGGCGTGAAACCGGGTGGGCTGGACGCGAAGGTGCGCGCGCTGCTGCCCGGCTACATGACGATGGGCCAGACAGGCATGGCGCAGATGGGCGAGATGGGGATGCCTGTCCCACCCAACTCCATCCCCATGGTGGGGCGCCAGGGCAAACACGATTACATCACCATGGGCGGCATGTTCACCGTGCTCAAGGTCCGTGAGCGCCTGGACGGATACAAGGACCCGGGCTGGTACGACAACCCGCCCGGCACGCTGGCCCAGGCGGCGAGCACGGAGGCGCTGCGCCGGGACGGCATCGACGTGGAGGCCCCGGCTCCGGTGGAGCCCGGCTCACCGGCCTGATGCTGGAAGGTGCGAGCACGCGTGGACCCTCAACAGGATGGAGCCGGTGGGCCGGCCATCCGCCCGGAGGATCAGCGTGAGCCGTCCGTGAAACCCCGGTCACGTTGGCGGAGCAGCGCCGCGGCCCGGGTCCGGACGCTGGCCATGGGGTGCTCGCGGGCAGCATCTTCCAGCGAGGGCACCGCGGCCTCGCCCAGGTCCTTGCGGAGGAAGTCCTCGCAGGTGCCGTGGAACCGGTCACTGACGAGGCAGCGGATGGCGTTCTGGATGACGACCGGTGCGTTGCGGTACGCGGCGTCATTGCGCAGCGCCGTCCGGTAGGCCGTCACGCCATCCACCCAGCGGAGGTTGTCGAAGTTGACGTTCCCCTCCAGGTAGCGGACGTAGGCGCTCGTCGGGTACTTCGCCGCCAGCTTCTTCAACGCCGCCAGGGCCGCGTCCCGTCGCTGTGCCTTGATCAACCGATGGGCCTCGTCGATGCCCGGAAGCTGCTCCACGACGGGCTGCCAGTCCGTGGCGCCCGTGGGAGCCTCCGCCCGTGCTTCCTCCGCCGCCGGGGCCCTGGGCGAGGGTGGCTCCGAGGCCACAGGCGCCGGGTCCGCGGACCTTGACGCCAACGCCCACCAGCCAAGGCCCGCCACGGCCAGGGAGAGCACCGCCGCGCCTCCCACCACCCGTCGCGAGCGGCTCCCGCCGGGAGGGGGCGTGATGGGGCGAGACTGGATCGTGGCCTCGGACTCCTCCTTCCTGGCCACGGCCTCCGTCGGGGTCGCCTGCGGGGACTCCAGCGCGCGGGATTCGGCCTGAAGGTCCACCGGCGTCCCGCGGGGCTGTGCCCGGACGTTCCGGGTCGCGAGCACTTCCTCCCTTGGACGCGACGGCGTGGGCGAGGAGGAGCGAGGCACTCCCGGTGCATCGCCGGCCACGGGCGCCGTGGGGGACGCGGCCGGTCCCGACCAGGCCCCTTCGAGCGCGGCCAGGAACTCCGTGGCGGACTGGAAGCGATTCTCCGGAGCCTTCTCCATCGCCTTCGCCAGCGTCGCTTCGAGCTCCGCGGAGAAGCCAGCGTCAGGGGCGGTGTCGCGCAACCGGGGCGGTGGCACCTCGCGCTGCATGCGCAGCAGCTCCGCGTTGCTGGAGGCGTTGAAGGGCTTCTTCCCGGTGAGGAGCTCGTAGAGCAGCACGCCGGTGGCGTACAGATCCGTGGGCGGGCCCACCGGCTCGCCGTGGATCTGCTCCGGGGCCATGTAGGACGGGGTCCCGAGCATCATCCCCGAGGTGAGGCCCGTCACCTCGTCGCGGAGCTTGGCCAGCCCGAAGTCGAGGATGCGCACCTGCTCCCCGAGCCCCACCGCGTGGGTGACGATGATGTTCTCGGGCTTGATGTCCCGGTGGATGATCCCCTGCGCATGCGCATGGGCCAGGCCCGCCAGCACCTGCCGCACGGCGCCCAGGGCTCGGGGCGGCGGCAGGGCCCCGTCGCCCAGCAGCCCTCGCAGCGTGTCCCCCGTGACGAAGTCCATCACCATGTACGGCGATTCCTGATCCATGCCGAAGTCGATGACCGACACGCAGCACGGATGGGTGAGGCGGCTCATCGCGCGTGCCTCCACCTGGAAGCGCTTGCGGAAGTCCTCGTCCCGGGCGGCCCAGGCGTGGAGGAACTTGATGGCGACGGGCTTGCCCACCTCCAGCCGCTCGCCCCGGTACACCATGCCCATGCCCCCGGCGGCGAGTCGCTCGATGATGCGGTAGCGCTCCTGCAACACCGAGCCGATGCGTGGATCCGAAACGGCCGTGGGCTCATTCATGGGCGCGCACGATAGCAAGTGCCTGGGAGGCGGGGAGGGTGGGGTGGAGGGACCTTCACACCTGCTTGCGCGCCACGGACCAGATGAAGCCGTCGTACCAGAAGTGCATCAGGGACACGACGAGGGTGCAGGCCCAGAGGCTCTCCAGGTCCGGGTCCAGCAGCTCGGCCCCCACGCCATAGGCAAGCACGGTTGCCAGAAAGAGCGCGAGCGCCAGCCCGCGCCACTTCAGCCGCAGCCGTTCCCGGAGGTGCTCTCCCTCCGTGGCCCACACCAGCGCCAGGTATTGCACGGCGTGGAGGACGTTCATGATGAAGAACGCCTCGCCCCAGGTGTTGAAGCCCCACGAATAGATGGAGCAGGCACCCGTGGTGACCAGCAGGAACACCTTCTGGAAGGAGGGCCGGTGCCCCTGCCTCCACAGACGCACCGAAGCCGCCACGTAGAAGACGAGGAACGCGCCGCCCACGGCCAGCACGCCCAGCGTCCACACGCGGTGGGTGGCCGTCATGCGCACGGGCACGGAGGCGAGCCACGGCATGCCCACCGCCTCGAAGGACTCGAAGCTGCTGAAGTGGTCCAGCATCGTGGCGCCCGCGAGGATGGGCCCCGCGTACAGCAGGTGGTTCAGCCAGAAGTCGAGCCGGCGCCCCGCCGAGGGTGGGGTGCCCCGGTTGCGGTCGTAGATGCGGGCCAGGCCGAACGTCTGCAACCCCGAGTGCCACACGTCCCAGAACGTCGCGAGCACGGTGGCGGCCGCGGCCACCACCGCCGAGCCGCGAATGGCCGCCCACGCCAGCACGGGCACCAGGACGAAGCGCAGGGGGTGGAGACGGAAGATGGCGGGGTTGCCATGACTGCGGAAGAACACCGCGACCAGATGCGCGTGGATGAGGCTGCCCACCAGCAGCGCGGCCCAGGTCTTCTCCTGGCCGAAGAGGCGGACGGGAGCGTCGCTGAAGGCCGTACCGGAGATGGCGATGCCCAGCCCGAGCGCCAGCAGCGGCGGCAGCAGGAAGAAGGCCCAGTCGAAGACGGGCCCCACGATGTAGGGCGAACGCGCGGGGGCCGGGGCCGCCTCGCGCACGGCCTCCACCGGGCGCTCCGGCTCGGCGTGGAGTGGCCGGGCCAGGCTCATGGAGGGGGCGCCTCCACTCGCGCCGTGAGCACCACCCGCTCACCCCATTCCTCCAACAACGCCGTGAGGAACAGGCTGGCGCCCACCAACTCCAGCGCCTCTTCCACGTGGTCGATGAGGGCGTACACGAGGTTGTCGTTGCCGTGCCGCTCCGTCCACCATCCCAGCGGCAGCTCCATGAGCAGCGCGCCGCCCACGTACAGCACGCCTGCCAGGATGAACTGCCCGCGCCGACGCAAGGGAAGCCGCGCGAGGAACGGCAGGAACGCGAGCCCTCCGAGCAGCACAAGGACCGCGGCCGGCACCACCCAGGTGAAGAACAGCACTCCCCCCAGGGAGAGGAGCCCTCCAAGGTGTTCATGAATGCCCACGCTCTCGTCCAGCGAGAGGTACGCGAACGTGCACGCCAGGGCCCACCAGTGGCGCCGTCCCGGGTCGCGGGAAAGGCTCGCAGCCCGGGCAATGCCCGCGAGCACGAGGGCGCAGCCCAGCAGCAGCCCCGATGCGTACCAGGTGGGCAGGTTCTGCTCGTAGCTCAGGGAGAGGAACGCGACGAGGGGCTCCAGCGTCGGGGTGCCGAGCGCGCGGTGCGCGACTTCGACTCCCACGCCCAGGAGGGTCAGCACGCCCGCCCACGCGAGCAGCCAGCGGCGGAAGATGGCGGGGGTGGGGAACATCGGGTGTCGGCGGACGGAGGTTACTCGGGGATGCGCTCCGGGTGCTGGCTGCCGCCTGGTGAAGAATATTTCGCGCGCATCACCCTCAAGTCGCTCGCAGTGCACAAGGGCAGACACCGCGGGTGGGGGACGAGGCCTTGCGAGTGCTCGACCCGGGGCGGCCGGGGTCCCGTATCCGGTATAAGGACACCCCCGAGGGAGAAGCCAAACATGTCACGGATGAACCTGGCCGCGCTGTCCGCGGTGCTGCTGTTTGCCGTCGGCGGCACGGCCGAGGCGAAGCAGTGGCGGTATGCGGGGATGCACCCGCGCACCGGGCAGCCGGCGGATGGGCTGTGCCACATCGAGGCGATGCACGTGCACACCGCCGCGCCGCTGTATGCCGACACGCTCTACCGCACGCGCGACAACGTCCACATCTTCATCGGGGACCCCACGCCCTTCGGCTACGAGGGGCCCCGGCACGCCTACTACGGGCACCACCCCGTGGTCCTCAACGTGATCATCCACATCGACGTGGACGTGGACGAGGTGGAGTACTGCCACCACGACGGGCCGCACTACCACGCCTACGAGCCGCCGCCGCGCCAGCGGTTCGTGGAGAAGGAGGACGTCTCCTATTACGCGGGTGAGTACCCCGAGGAGTACCAGCGGGAGAACCCGAAGCTCGTGCGCGTCAACTCGGTCTACCGAAACTGGAGCTCTCCGCGCCCGGTGGTGACGGTGGCACCGCCGCCCGAGTACCACGGCCCCGTCATCCAGGTGGGCTTCAAGGTCCCGGTGCCCAGGGTCGAGGTGTCGGTGCCGGGTGTCGAGGTGCGGGTGGGCGCGCCGCCGCCGCCGCCCCAGCGGGAGGTGGTCATCATCCGCGAGGAGCGCGTCGTGCACGAGCACCATCACGATGACCACTGCGGCCACGGCCACAAGAAGCACAAGAAGCACAAGCACAAGAAGTTCAAGGACCGGGACTGAGCATGAGGCGCCTGTCACTTCCGCTGGTGGCTCTACTGATGGCGGGCTGCTCCAGCCCTGTGGACGACGTGTTGGGTGCGTGGAAGAAGGCGGGCGAGTCGCCCTCCGCGTTCACCGATGCTGGCGAGAAGTTGCCCGGAGGCAAGTGCCAGGCCGGCAAGGTGAGTGGCCTGGACGCCACGCTGTGCGTCTTCGACAGCGCCGAGACGGCCCGGAAGGCAGAGGAAGCCGGGTGGGGGCTCATTGGCGATGTCGTCGGGTCCGCGGTCGTCTCGGGCAAGACGCTGCTCGTCATCGCCGACCCGCGGAAGGAAGACCCCAGCGGGCGGCGCATCAATGCCCTCGTGAAGGCGTACCAGGATGAGACGCGCTGAGGCCGGGTCCGGTCTCCTCTAGGATGTTCGGACATGGCCCCCACCACCTTCCGCAACGCCCGTGACACCGACCTGCCCACCATCATCGCGCTGCTCGCGAATGACGACATCGCGCGCTCGCGCACCGGCTACGCCGAGGAGGTCACTCCCGCCGTCGATGCCGCGTTCAAGGAAATCACCGCCGACCCGAACAACGAGATCGTCGTAGGCGAGCAGGACGGGCAGGTCATCGCCACGCTCCAGCTCACGTACATCCCGGGCCTGGGCCGCGGCGGGATCCGGCGAGCACTGGTGGAGGAGGTGCGCGTGCGCTCGGACCTGCGAGGGCAGCGCATTGGAGAAGCGCTGATGAATGAGGCGATGGAGCGCGCTCGGGCCCGGGGCTGCGCCCTGATCCAGCTCACCACCGACAAGCGCCGCCACGAAGCCCAGCGCTTCTATGCGCGGCTGGGGTTCGTGGCGAGCCACGAGGGCATGAAGCGCCCTCTCTGAATCACGGCTGCGGCTGCACGGCGGCGGGGTCCATCCAGAACGGCTCCCACTGGTGGCCATCCAGGTCCGAGAAGCTGCGCTGGTACATGAAGCCCATGTCCGTCTTGTCCTTGGTCTCCTTCGCGCCCGCCGCCAGCGCCTTCTCCATCAGCGCGTCCACGGCGGCACGGTTTTCCTGGGACAGGGCGATGATCACCTCCGTTGTCTTCGTGGCGTCCGCGACCTCCTTCTGGGTGAACGTCTTGAAGAAGGGCTTCACCAGCAGCATCACGTAGATGTCCTCGCTGATGACCATGCAGGTGGCGTTGGCGTCCGTGAACTGGGGGTTGAACGTGTAGCCCAGCTTCGTGAAGAAACCGACCGCGCGGTCCAGCGACTCGACGGGGAGGTTGACGAAGATCTTGGTGCCCATGGTGCGTCTCCTGGCGGAAGAAAGAGGATGAGGTGAACGTCGCCTTCATCCACGCGACGAACGTGCTCCGGTGGGATCGACACCGGATTTATTTTTCCCCGCCCTGGCGCCAACCCGCCGGAATCACAGCACCTTGCCGGGGTTGAGCAGGCCCAGCGGGTCGAGCGCGCTCTTGATTGCCTGGTGCAGGCGCAGCGTCTCCGGGCCCAGCTGCGCGCCCAGGAAGCCGCGCTTGAGGGACCCCACGCCGTGCTCGCCCGTGATGGTGCCTCCCAGGGCCAGCGCCGCGTGCAGGATGTCGTCGAACGCTTCCTTCGCCCGGGCCAGCGCCGCTGGATCCTTCCGGTCGAAGACGACGGTGGGGTGCATGTTCCCGTCGCCCGCGTGCCCGAACGTGCCGATGAGCACTCCGTGCTTCTCCGCGATGCGCTCCACCTCCGCGAGCAGCTCCGGGATGCGCACGACAGGCACGCCCACGTCATCCAGCAGCGTGGCACCGCGCTGCTCCAGCGCCGGGAAGGCGAAGCGCCGGGCGCCCATGAGCAGCTCGCCCTCGGCCTCGTCCGCGGTGCTCAGCACGGAGGTCGCTCCGGCCCGCTCACAGGCCGCGACCATCAATGCCAGTTCCTCCTCTCCCTGCACTCCGCCCGCGTCGGAGCGCGCCAGCAGCAGGGCCTCGGCGGTGACGTCCAGGCCCATGGGCTTCCAGGACTCGACGGCGCGCACGGTGGTGCGGTCCATCAGCTCCAGCACGGATGGGCGCGAACGCTCCATGATGTCGCAGACGGCCGTGCCCGCGCTCACGAGCGTCGGGAACGCGGCCACCAGCGTCGTCGCGTTCGGTGGCCGGGGACGCAGCCGCAGTGTCGCCTCGGTGAGGACGCCCAGCGTGCCCTCCGAACCGATGAAGAGGCGCGTTAGATCGTAGCCCGCCACGTTCTTCACCGTCCGCCCGCCGGTGCGCACCACGGTGCCGTCCGCGAGCACCGCCTCCAGCCCCAGCACCGCGTCGCCCGTCACTCCGTACTTCACGCAGCACAGGCCTCCCGCGTTGGTGGCCAGGTTGCCGCCGATGGAGGAGAACTCCCAGCTCGCGGGATCCGGCGCGTACCAGAGGCCGTGCTCCGCGGCGGCGGCCTTCACCGCGCCGTTGAGCGCGCCGGGCTGGACGACAGCCAGCATGCCGCGCCGGTCCACCTCCAGGATGCGGTTCATCCGCATGAGCGACAGGACGATGCAGCCGTCGCTCGCGTTCGCGCCGCCCGACAGGCCCGAGCCCGCGCCCCGGGGCACCACCGGCACGCGCAGCGCCGTGGCCACCCGGAGCACGGCCTGTACTTCGGACGTGGACGCGGGCCGCACCAGCACCCTCGGCATGCCCGAGGACGCCCACTCCGCCTGGTCGTGCCGGTGCGCCGCGAGCACGTCCGGATCCGTGATGACCGCCTCCGCCGGCAACACCTCCGCCAGCGCTCGCTCCACGTCGACCGTCATGAAGGCCTCCCAGGCTCTGGACCGTGAACGCCGGGCCGGCCACCCGTCATCCGTTCCCTGACGCCCCAGCTTGCCCCGGAGCCGGGGCCGCTTCACCCAGGACCTGCGCCAGGAATGTCCGCAAGGCGGCGTCCGCGCGTCCCGCGGCGACCGGGTGGTATTGGATGCCCGCTTCGGGCCTCTGGGCGCCGGGGAAGGTGAAGGCATGCATCGCGTGGCCGTAGGCCTGGAGCTGCCAATCCGCGCCCGCCTCGGTCAGCTCCCTCGCGATGCCCAGCACCGCGTCCGGCTTCGCGGTCGGATCCTCCCATCCGTGCAGCAGGAGGATGCTCGCGGAGATGGGCGGCTGGGGACCCAACCGTGGCGCGTGGAGCATCCCGTGAACGCTCACGGCGCCCCTCAAGCCCTCCGGAGCCGCGCGGGCCAGGTCGAGCGCGCAGAGTCCCCCGAAGCAGTAGCCCAGCACCGCGACGCGCTCCGGGTCCACGCGAGGATGGCGCCTCGCGGCCTCCAGCGCCGCTCGCATGCGCCGGCGGAGCAGCGCGCGGTCTTCCAGGAAGGGGCCCATGAGGTGCGAGTTGTCCCCCGTCACGTCTCCCCGCACGCCCTTGCCATACACATCCAGGGCGAAGCCCACGTAGCCCTGTGCCGCGAACCGTTCGGCCATCGCGCGGATGATGGCGTTCTGCCCATCCCACGCATGGGCAATCAGCACACAGGGGCGCGGGCCCGCGTGGGCGGAGTCGTGGGCGACGTACCCTTCACAGAGGGTTTCCCCATCGGCGTAGTCGAGGCTCTCGGCATGGAGGGACATGGTGGCGTTCACGCTGCCTGCCTCATGCCTGGGTCGTCTTGAACGAATGCGACATGCCCGAGCCTTTCAGAGGAAGTGCGCGAGCGCCGCGGCCGAGCCCTCCCGTCGGGGGTTGAAGTAGTCCGCCATCATCGAGCGCGGTGTTCGGGCGAAGCGCCCGGGTGTCAGGCCCAGATGGCGGCGCCACATCCGGATGCGGTGGGCCTGGTCGCTGAACCCCTCGTGCGGATCCCCCTGACCCGTCTGCGCCGCGAGCAGGCTGTGGTGGAGCCGCTCCAGTGCGGCCACCTGCCGGGGCGAGTGCCCGAGGTGCTCCTGGAACCAGCGCTCCAACTGCCGCGTCGACACGTCCACGGCCCGCGCCGCGGCTTCCACGCGCGACGTGCGGCGCAGCACGTCCCAGGCCCGCGCGAGCCGCTCGGTTTCGGGAAGGGGCTTCGTCGTGACCAGCCGTTCGAGCAACCATGCATCCAGTCTCGCGGCGACCCGGTGAGGCTCCCACGCGGCCGACAGGTCCTCCACGAGCCGCCGGGACGCGCCATCGCCCAGCACCGCACCCAACTCCAGCAGGTCGTCCCCCGTGGACTGGCCGCTCGCGGGAAACAGGCGCGCGAGTCCCGCCGGCGTCAGCATGACCATCACGAAGGCGCAGCCTTCCCCCGAGCGCCAATCGCGGCGGTGGGATTGGATGCCCAGGAGCGAGGCTCGCGGGGCTCCCGCCGCGAAGTCGCTCGTGCACGGCCGGCCGAAGTTGAGGGTCAGCACCGCCGTGGGCGACGGCGCGGTCTGGATGGGCCGTCCTTCGTGGGCGCCCTTCAGGTCCTCGATGAACCAGTACCCCAGCACCAGGGAAGACAGCTGCGCGACGGGGGCTTGCTTGAGGAAGTGCACGGCGTGTCTCTGCCTCCCCGCCAGCGGTAGGGTGGGAAACATAGTCCGCGAAGGCGCCCTCCACCGGAGGATTCAGGCGAAGATGGGGCCCGGATGAAGACCCGAACAGACGAGGCGGAGCTCATCCGGACCCTGGCGTCCATCGAAGGCCCGCTGCCTGCGCGGCTGGCGAATCCCTTCCATCCAGCGCCTCCCGGCCCCTGGGGGCTCCGCGCGGCGGAGGCACTCCAGCAGCGGCTGCGGCAGGAGCCCCCGTTCGGCGAAGCCTTGTGGCGGCCCGGCGGCGGAAAGATGTTCGGCGTGCTGGTGGTCGCGGCGCCGGAGGGACGGGTGGGGTTCCTGAGCGCCTTCTCCGGGATGCTGAACGGCGCGTGGAACGTGGAGGGCTTCGTGCCGCCGCTGTTCGACCCGGTGGCCCGCGACGCGTTCTGGCCGGCGGGAGAGGCGGAGCTGGCCGCGCTGGAACAACAGCATGCGGCGCTGTGCCGGGAAGCCGAGGCGCTGCGCGCACAGGGACACGCGCCTTCGCTGCGCGACGTGGAAGCGCGCGTGGCGGAAGTGGAGCACGTGCGTGCGGAGCGTTCACGGGCCCTGTGGCGTCAGGTGACCCAGGGATATGTCATTCCCAATGCGCGCGGCGAAACCCAGACACTCGCCTCGCTGTTCGCGCCCAAGCCTCCTCCCGGCGGTGCCGGTGACTGCGCGGCGCCGAAGCTGCTGGCGTATGCCTTTCGCAACGGATTGACGCCCTTGGAGCTCGCGGAGTTCTGGTGGGGAGCCCCTCCGCTCGATGGCCGCCGGGAATCCGGCGCGTACTACCCGGCGTGTGACAACAAATGCGGCACGGTGCTGCCGTACATGTTGCAGGGATTGGCGGTGGAGTTGCCGCCCGCCGAGCCAGCCGCCGCCGGGCCACGCCTCCTCCATGAGGACCCGTGGCTCCTCGTAATCGACAAGCCCGAGGGGCTGCCCACGCTCCCCGG
This sequence comes from Corallococcus sp. AB045, assembly GCF_003668895.1. NCBI lineage: Bacteria > Pseudomonadati > Myxococcota > Myxococcia > Myxococcales > Myxococcaceae > Corallococcus > Corallococcus sp. AB045. The sequence goes on along the minus strand of NZ_RAWN01000047.1, from coordinate 2,595 downwards.
ACGCCATGCGCCCACGCGCGACTCGGTGCTCGTCCGGCTCCAGCCCCGGTTCCCGGAACTGACCCCCGCCAGCTTCCTCCACGAGCTGGACCCGGAGTCCTCCGGCCTCCTCGTCATCGCCCGGGATGCGGTGACGCGGGGCTCGCTCCAGCGCCAGTTCTCCCAGCGCGAGGCGGAGCACCGCCACGTCGCCTGGGTGGACGGCCGCGTGGCCGGAGACTCAGGCCTCATCGACCTGCCGCTGCGCTTCACCCCCCACGCCTCCCTGGAGGACTGCGTGGACGCGCGCCACGGCAAGCGGACCCGGAGTGCGTGGAAGGTACTCCGTCGCGAGGCAGCCCGGTCCCGGGTGGAATTCGTTCCAACGACCCATCCGCCCCACACGTTGCGTATCCATGCCGCGCATCGCCTGGGGCTGGGAGTGCCCATCGCCGGGGACGCGCGCTTTGGACGAGAGGACGTGCGGCTGATGCTCCATGCCGACGCGCTGGCCTTCGTGCATCCACGCACCGGCGAGCGTCTGGTGTTCGCCTCGCCCGCGCCGTTTTGAAGTCTGGCGGCGTGAATTGTTTGATCAATTCAAAGGCCCGCGGAGACCAAGGGAAAGGGAAGGGCGGGAAGGCCCTTCATGAACAGACACCCCCACCTTGGAGAGGAATCCCATGACCTACGCACGCAAGAACCTCGGCTCGAAGTCCTTCATCGCGGGCCTGCTGCTCGCGGCGACGGCGCTCACCGGCTGCGGAGAGGACGACATCAAGCGCAAGTACCAGGGGACGTACGAACTGGATCTCCAGCTCGACACCGGCGCGAAGGTGTCCGAGGGCGGCCTGGACGTGGGCTTCAACGTCTACAACGACGATGACGCCTTCATCACGATGAACGCGCTGCAGTGCTCGCTCTCCGCTACCTACAGGAACATCACCGAGCCCGGCGCGGAGGGCGGCAAGGTGGAGTACGAGGATCTGCAGGACGTGCGTCCGGATCAGATTCACGTGTGCCCGGTGCCCGCGGAGTTCGGAGAGAACCTCTGGCTGGACTTCCGTCTGGGCAAGGGCCGCATCGAGAACAACCAGCTCACCATCGACTACGGCGGCACCGTGGTGCGCGGCACGTTCGAGGAGGTCTCGAACAGCCAGGGCACCCGCGTGGGGACCTTCGGCTACACGTTCCTGGGCAATGAGGTGGAACTGCCCTGATTCACCCGGCGCGGTCCCGTCGTCCACCGCGCGACACCGGGTGTGGATGGCCCCTGCGGCTTTCCACATCCGCCCCTCGTCGCGGTGGAAGTCGGGTGCCATGCACAGGCCCCGACCCCTCCCGCCAGGTGCTTGCGCGATTCCAGCGTTGCGCGCATACCCGGGTTTTCGAGAAGGGGGGGCAGTGGTGGTGCTCAAACTCAAACCGGAAGCCGAAGCCGAAGCCGAAGCTGAAGCCTGGATGCCCCTGTCGGGCGATGCGGAGCGCCACGCGTTGGACCATCCGTGGCCTTCCCCGGAAGAGGGCAGCGTTCGCTTCGTCGTGGGCGAGGACTTCTTCCGCCTGGAGCACGACGTCCGGCTGGAGCTCTACCGCGACCTGGCGGAGCGGATGCTCGCCGTGTTCCGCGAGCTCACCCCGCCCGGGGACTGGCTCTACGCGTTGGATCCGCAGCACCCCTGCTACCGCCTCTCCCCGCACGTGCGCTTCGAGGCCGACGCGACGCTGGAGGAGATGACCGGGCTCTACACGCGCGAGCACATGGAGCGCGTGGAGCGCGGCATCCACCCGCCGTCGTTCGAACCGCGCTGGGCCATGGACGTCCACCCGGCGGGGGACCCGGAGCACCTCTTCGCGCCGCCGGACTTCCACTTCGTCTTCGCCGCGCGCTACCGCGTGGGCAACTTCGACGGGCTGGAGGCCCCGGGGCGAGGCCCCATCGAGATGGAGACCTACGAACTCCTGGGACACCGCCTCATCGCCGCCGTGGACCGGAACCCGCCGGCGCTCTTCCAGCGCGCGCGCAGGCTGGGGCCTGACGACTGAGGAGAAGCCGGAACGTCAGTCCGGCCGGGACACGGTGCGCGGGCGGGGCGCACCCTCGTAGTAGAGGTTGGCGCGCCCCTCGCCGTAGACGACCAGCACCCGGTCGTTCTCCTCCAGGAGCCCTGACGTCGTCTGCGTGACCTTGCGGACCAGCGTGTCGAGCTGTGCCGGACCCTGCTTGCTGCTGGCCCGGACCGTGACGACTGGCATTCGGTGTTCTGCTCCTGGTGACCTCCCGCGACGGCAGGAAGGCGTTGCGTGTCATAGCCAACGGAACACTTCGTTGACAAGTGCGCGCTGCCACGGTGGATAGAGTCCCATGCTCCACCTCGCTCGCGCATTGCTGGTTGTTTCGCTTGCCCTGGTCTCCACCTCCGCCGCCGCGCAGTCGCGCGAAGCAGACTACCTGCGGGGCCACGTGTCGCCCACGCCCGCCTGGCTGCCCCGCGGCCTCTTCCTGGGCACGCAGATCAGCAACGGCGCCATCATCCCCAACCTGCGCGTGCAGTGGGAGTTCACCATCTTCCAGGACCGCAAGGACGCGTGGATCGCCATCCTGGAGGGTGGGGT
>NZ_RAWN01000046.1:0-54348 GCF_003668895.1 Corallococcus sp. AB045 | reverse complement strand
ACCGAGGTACCGCAGGTGCTGCAGCAGCGGAAGCGTCCGGCCCACGAATGGATGGAGCGGGTGGGTGATGATCACCGAATCCTGCGACGACGGCTGCTTGGATGGGGTGCGCTGAGATGGGTTTCCCCGAACCCGTCACGAAGGTCATCGCGGTGGCACTGACCGCGGCGATGGTGGCCTACCTGGGGGTGGTGCCGGTCTGGGAGATGGGCCGGGGCTTCGTGCGGCTGTGGGACGATGCAGAGAGGGCAACGAGCATCATCGAGTTGCAGGACATCGGACACCGCTTCGGGCGTGTATTGGGGGCGAACGGCACACGCGTCCTGGTTCTGCTCGTTACGGCAGCCCTTGGCGGCAAGAGCGCGATGGCGGCCCAGGGGCCCAGGCTCCCGGGCTTCCCCCAGGCCGCGATTCGGGCGCAGGCTGAGTCAGGATTCCAGCTTGCGGAAGCTTTGAGCGGCGGGGTGGGCTCAATCTCGTTGCCGGCTGCCGGTGTGCTCAACGTGACGCTGGCTCCAGGAGCTGCGGCTGCACTGGCGATGTACTCGGACGGGCGGTTTCCGGGTGACGAGACGGGACCTGTTCATCACATCTGCTCGAACAAGAACCCCATCTCCGATGCTACCGGCGGTCCTTGGACGCCTCGGTGCGAGAAGGTTTTCAAGAAGGCTGGGATGACGCTCGAAGATGTCGCGAACAAGGTGCGGCTCAACGGACACAAGGGGCCGCATCCAGAGCGCTACCACAAAGAGGTGATGGACCGCTTGGAGCGAGCTGTCGAGCGATGCCGAACGACGGAAACCTGCCGGGACAGCTTGATGAAGGAGCTTGCGAGGATCGCGAACGAGCTTCTGACACAGGGCTCCGACTTGCGGAGTCTCCTTGTGAAGGCGGAGGGATGAGGTGGAGCGCTATTTCTATTGGGTGAGGCTGGGTGATGTGCCGCAATGGCTCATCGAGACACCGACACGGGGTTCAGGTGAGGCCTTTGACGAGCCCTGGATGTTCGCTGATGGCCGTGTCCTTGATGAACCGGGGGGGATGAAGGCCCTCATTGCAACCCCAGGCAAGAGGCGGGCGTTCGTATTCTCCGTGATCGAACGGGCCCCCATTGTCAGCCATGCCATCGCGAACGTTTTCCGGGCACTGGCCCCCGATGACGTTCAGCTCTTTCCGGTGATGGTGGAGGGAGAGGCCGACCCCTTCTTCGTCGTCAATGCGACCAAGGTGATCGATTGCATCGACGAGGCACGGTGCCGGGAGGTTCACCACGATGACGAGGACGACTCCTCCCCTGAATATGAAGGGGAGTACCGGTGGATCTACGGACTGCGAATCGACCCCTCGAAGACCGAGGGCGCGCATGTCTTTCGGCTGAAGAAGTTCAAGACAGCGTTCATCGTGTCGGAAGACATCAAGAACGCACTCGAGGGGGTCGGGAACCTGGGTGTGTCGTTCGAGCGCGTGACCGGAGCACCTGAGCCCCACTGACGGAGGAGCGCGCTCAGGGCGCGAAGCGCGCCAGGAAGACCTTGTACTGGAGCGAGACGAAGAGCGTCTTCGGCGCCACCAGTCCCGCCTGCGCGAACATCGCGAACAGCGCGGCGTCGGACTCGATGGGCTGCATCTTCGCCATGCCCTGACTCCGGGCCTCCAGCTTCTCCCTCGTCACGCCATACGCCCGCAGCCGCCGGAACTCGACGTTCGTCAGCTCGGGGTCCTGGCCGATGCGGCAGCCCAGCACCAGCGGCGCTCCCGGCTTGAGCCTCCGCGTCACCTCCCGCAGCAATTCGATGCGGGCGTCCTCCCCTTCCACGTGGTGCAGCACGCCCATCAACTGCACGCCGTCGAACGGAGAGCCATGCGGCAACGTCCGCAGCTCGCCTTCATGCAGCTGCGTGCGGGAGAGCAGCCCTTCCTCCTCCAGACGCTTGCGCGCGACCTCCAGCATCGCGCCCGAGGGCTCCACGCCCGTGAAGCGCCAGCCCGGCACGTCGAAGCGTTTATAGGGCAGCAGCTCCGCGCCCGTGCCCAGACCCACGTGGAGCAGTGACGCCGTCTCCTGTCCGTCCAGGTGAGCAGCCAGGGCACTGACGCCCAGCTCGTATGCCGCCTGGTAGCCGGCGAGGCTGACCGCCGCCTGGGCGTCGTAATGGGGCGCGCGGTCGGCTCCAAAGCCATGCACCGGCGCATGTGCGGAATGATCGTGGGTCATGACCGGAAGATGCATCCGCCCCGCGCTGAATGGCAGAGCGGGGATTCAGACGGAATCAGCGGATCTTTCGATGGAGGCCTACTCCTCCGGAACGAACCCTTTCCCCTCGCGCCGGAACACCGCGCCGACCGGCGCGTCCAGGATGGCGTCCAATTCCTTGTACCGGCCCAGCAACGAGCGCAGCGGGACGATGACCGCGTTGTCGCTGTCCTCCATGTACTCCTCGGTCTCCAGGCCCGAGGTGAAGAGCCAGCCGCTGTCCTCCTCCGCCGCGGGCTCCGAGCGCTCCGCGAAGCGGATGGGTTCCCCGTTCTCCGTGATGAGGCGCGTGACGAGCGCCTTGCGCTGACGCAGCCGGATGCCGCGCATCATCCGCTGCCGCTCCTCCGTGCCCAGCTCCACCCGGACACGCACCGTCCGCCCTTCCGCGTCCAGGTGCCGGCTGACCGTGAAGATGCCGTCTCCCCAGCGGTTCCCACACCCCACCACGCGCGCACCGTCCAGCACGAGCGAGGCCGTGTCCTCCTCGCTCTCCCGCAGCCCGGCGTTCAGCTTCTCCAGGTTGCAGTGCGGCCGGTAGTCCACGCCCACCGCGAGCCCTTCCTTCTCGAGGCGCTCCTGCAACGGCGTGGCCTTCTCCCCCACCCGCTCCATGGGCAGGTCCTTCCACCCATACAGCCCGCCGCCCAGGTCGCTCGCGCCCAGCTCCTTCGCGAGCTTCGGCGCGTCCCGGCCGTGAAACACATAGTCCGCCAGCCCGTCCTCCGGCTCCCACATGCGGAACCGTCCCATCGGGCCCAACCCGGTGAACAACAATTGACCGTGGTCCACCATCACCCCGGCCACCTGCTCCGACCGGGTTGCTTCCGCCTTCCCGTCCACGACGAGGTCGATGGACCGCCAACGCCCGCCGAACTCTCCCGGCGGCATGGGGATTCCAATCACTTTCAACCCACGACCCGAGGGCAGGTCACCCACGACCACCGCCCACAGGCCGTTGTACTTCACGACCCCCAATCCCTTTCCAGCCTCCAGCGCCAGCCGCGCCCGCTCCGTGTGCGGAATCCGCGCTGACAGCACCTCCGCTCGCGCGTCGAAGCCCCGCTCCTTCGCGAACCCCGCGAAGTGCGCCGCCGCGTCCGCCGGGTCCTTCCTGTCGAAGAGGAAGCGCGGGTCGAACTCGCGGTCGTAGGCCTGGCCCGCCGCGTCCGCGTCTGGCCCGGTGATGCGCAGGTCGTGCTCCGGCGGCGCCTTCTTCCGGGGCGACGCCGGCTCCGCGTCATGCCGCCAGAAGCGCCCCAGGCCTGGATCCAGGATGAGCAACACCCCCCCCGGCAGGTCGATGTCTCCCAGCTCCACGGGCTTGGGTGTCGTCGCGGTTCGAGCCATGGCTCCGGACCCTACGCCACGCGGTCAAACGCGCCCCGGACAAACATTCCAAATCCTGGACTGTGTGCCCCTACCGGTGCCGACACACACACAGCTGTCTTCCAAATCCAACCAACCCGTAAGGCTTTAACAAGGTTCTAAAGGAATCAGACCTATTACGTTTTCTTTTCAGTACCGGCACTGGGGGCCGCACGATGAGAGAAGAACTCGACAATTCCGACATGGAGTACGCCGATTTCGCGGTCCGTCATCAGCCCATCCTGATGGCGGTCGCGCGAAACATCTGTGGGGGGAATGCCACGGCTTGTGACGACCTGGTCCAGGACGTCCTGCTGCGGACCTTGCTGAAGTGGGACTCCTTGCGCGGCTGGGCGGAGCCGGAGCGCCGCGCGTGGCTGGTGCGGGTGCTGCACAACCGCTTCCTCGACCAGTGCCGCCGGACGCGCACGGAGGCCACCACCGTCATCAACCTGGGCAACGTGCACAAGCTCTTCGAGGAGCCGCAGGCCCCGGACCTGGAGCTGTGGGAGTGCATCACCGAGGCGGAGCTGCAGAAGGCCGTCGCGACGCTGCCCTTCAACCTGCGCCGCACCTTCGAGCTGCACTCGGAGGGGCTGCGCCACGCGGAGATCGGCCGCCTGCTGGGGTCGCCCGTGGGCACGGTGGGCACCTGGCTCTACCACGCGCGGCTGAAGCTGCGTGACCAGCTTCGCGACATGGCCGAGGCCCGTCGGAAGCTGGGGAGCGGATGAACAGCCACTGCGCCCACCTCCCGGCATTCGTGGACGGGGAGCTTCCGCTCGAACACCACGAGGACTTCCGCGCGCACCTGGCCTCCTGCGAGGACTGCGGCCTGCGGTTCCATGACCTGCTCCAGGCGGACATCCTGGGACGGCTGGCGCACGCGAAGGCGCCGCCAACTCCCGAGGCCACGGGGATTCCCCCCACTCCGTGGCCCCTCACCCCATCCCAGCCCGCTGGCGTCAGGGCACCTCCACCGCATCCCCGCCGCTGGCACCCCCACTGGAGTCACGTGGGGGCGTTCGCCCTGGCCCTCGCCGCCGTGGGCACGTGGGCGGCGCGCGTCACGCGAGAGCCTTCCTCGCCGTGGCCCGCGCCTGCATCCACCCGCTCCCTGGAGGCCCGGCTGACCTCCGAGCCCCTGGATACGCACCGCCCCTACGTGCCCATGCGCGGAGGGACTCCCGCGGCGGCCCCGCTGCCGCTGCGGGCGCTGGCCGGGATGGAGGACCGTCAGGACTGGCGAGGCATCGCCTCCGTGTACCTGCTCGCGGGCGACGCGCGGCAGGCCCTGAACTACCTGGGCAACGCGCCCGCGTCCCCGGACGTGGACTCCGACCGCGCGGTGGCGCTGGCGCTGGCCCATGCCGGTGCCTCCGAACAGGCGTCGCTCGACGAGGCCCTGGCCGTGCTGGAGGACGTGCTCCGGAAGCGGCCGGAACATCCGCAGGCCCTGTGGAACCATGCGCTCGTCCTGCGCAACCTGGACCTGCCCCTGCTGGCGGCGGACGCCTTCGACGCCGTGGCGAAGCTGGGCGAGCCCGGCTGGGGTGAGGAGGCGAGGGCCAAGGCACGCGGGCTGCGCGAACAGACGCTGGCCCGGGGCCGCGCCTGGAAGCAGGCCTTCGCGGCGACACAGGACCTGATGGCGGACGCCAACGCACCGCTGCCATTGGAGGATGCCGCGAAGCTGCCGGGCATCGTCCGGCTGGCCTTCTATGACGCGGTCCGCGCGACGCCCTCGAAGGACGCGGCGCTGCGGCTGCTGCCGCTGGCGGACACGCTGGACCGGGCCTACGGCGGCGGCACGGTGCTGCGCGCGACCGTCACCCGCGTGGCCGCTCGGAACTTCCAGAAGCGCGGGCCGCTGGCACGGGACTACGCGCGGTTCGTGCGCGGCAGGACTCCGTTCCCTCCGGCCTTCCTGGAGACGCTGCGGCACTCCGGCGAGGACGACCTGTACGTGGGCGCGCTCGGCTACGAGCTCCAGGCGGGACGGCCCGTGGACGTGGCGGCGTTCGCTCGCGCCGCGGACGGACTGGGTGATCCGTGGTTCCACCTCATCGCCGAACGCGAGCGCGCCAACCAGGAGGTGCGCGACGGCCAGTGGTGGAAGGCGGAGGCGCGCGTGCTGGAGGCGCTGCGCACCTGCGAGGCGGAGCAGCTGGACTACCGCTGCGTCGACCTGCGGGCGTGGCTCACGGACATGTACCTGGGCGAGCTGCACCGGCCCGCCGAGGCCCAGGCGCACGCGCTGGCCGGCTGGCGGCTGGCGAAGCAGCAGGGGGAATGGCAGCAGGAGCGGTTGTTCCTCCAGGAGCTGGCGCAGGTGGCGCGCTTCCACCACGTCGCCTCCACCTCGGGCGCGTACCTCCGGGAGTCGCTGGCGCGCGTGCCGGACGACCCCGCGCAACTGGGCTACGTGCACCGCAACCTGGCCACCCTGGCGTGGATGGACTTCCGAGTGGACGAGGCCCGGCGGCACCTGGAGCGAGCGATGGAGTCCGGCGTGCCGCTGGGGCTGAATGGCGCGGGCGTGCTCGCGGACCTAGCCCGCTTCGGTCCCATGCCCGGTGCGGCGGACGCGCTGTCCCGCGCCCTCTCCGGACTGAGACAGGGCCAGCCGCGCCCCGGCGAGCGCGCGCTGCTGGACGCCCTCCAGGGCGAGTTCGAGCTGGAGCGCGACCCCGCCGCCGGACGCGCCCTGCTGCACGGCGCCCTCACTCAAGCGGAGCACGCGCCCGACGACATGTACGCCCGCCGCGCACGGGCCCGCGCCTCCGCCGCGCTCATCTCCGACGCAGGCCGTACGGGCGCGTCCTTGGAGGCGCTCACCCTCGTGGGCCGCCAGCTCCAGATGACGGAAGTGCCGGAGCGCTGCGTGCTCGCGGTGTCGGTGCAGCACGAGCGCACGCTCACGGTGGCGAGGGGGCCTTCGGGCGCGGTGCTCGGGGACTTCAACCCGACGCGCACGGCGCCGCTCGGACAGGACGCGTCCGGGCTGGTGCCCCCTGCGTTGCAGGAAGCGCTGCGCGGGTGTGACCAGGTGCTGGTGCTGGCACCGCCTCCGGTGAACGGCCTGCCCCGGCTGCTGCCTCCGGACATCGCCTGGAGCTACCGGTCGGGCCACACGACGGTGCGTCCGCCTCCGCTGGTGGACGGCGGCACGCACCTGGTCGTCTCCAACGTGGACACGCCCGCGGCCCTGGGCCTCCCGCGCCTGCCGCCCATGTCTCCTCCCACACGGGAAGACACCCGGCGCGTGATGCTGGAGGGTGCGCGGGCCACGCCCGCGCGCGTGCTGGAGGCGATGTCCACCGCCACCGAGGTGGAGATCCACACGCATGGCGTGTTCAGCCCGGAGCTGTCGGACGCATCGCTCCTCATGCTGGCGCCGGAGCGGGATGGCCGGTACGCGCTCACCGCCAGACAGGTGCGCGCGCACGGACTCCCCAAGGCACCGCTGGTGTTCCTCGCGGCCTGCGGCGCCGCGCGCACCGCGCCCTTCACGCACGAGTCCTTCAGCCTGCCGGTGGCCTTCCTCGACGCCGGAGCGCGCGCGGTGCTGGCCGCCACGGTGGACATCCCGGATTCGGCGGGCCGCTTCTTCAACGACGTGCGCGAGCGCATCCACGCGGGCGCCGCGCCCAGCGTGGCCCTGCGTGACGAGCGGCAGGCGTGGCTCCAGGCCTCCCCTGGAGATCGCTGGGTGCACGACGTGCTCCTGTTCGAATGACGCCCTGTCAGGTCGCTTAAAAGAACCCGACCTGGAACGTCTTCAAGAGGAAGCCGCACGCGGGGGTTGGTGAGGCCGGCCCCCGCGGCGGCCGCGTCAGGAGGACACGGTCATGTCGAGATGCCGGATCAGCCCCATCCTGGTACCCATCCCCCACAAGCCCCAGTAGGACCTCCCGGACAAGCCGCCCCCGGGACCCGCTGGGCTGGATACGAAGACCGCCGTGTCGCCGCGGAAGCCCCGCCACCCGCCCCAAGACGACCTGCCGGCCAGGCCTTCGCCATGGCCGGATGGCTTCGATCGCTGACGCTTCAAGGCATGGCGCGGACCTATGCTCCCGCGCCATGCCGTCGCATCCGTATGTCGTGAGGGCCGTGCAGTCCCGAGACGAGCTGGAGCAGGTGCTGGCCCTGCAGCGCCGCAACCTGCCTCCCGCGCTGTCACCCGAGGAGCAGCACGCCCAGGGCTTCGTCACCGTCCAGCATGACCTGGCCACGCTGGAGCACATGCATGCGCTCGTCCCCAGCGTCATCGCCGTGCAGGGCTCCGACGTCGTGGCGTACGCGCTGGTGATGCCTCGCGAGTGCCGCGCGCGGGTCCCCGTCCTGGACCCGATGTTCGCGCTCCTCGAAGGGCTCGAACACCGGGGCCGGCCGCTGAAGGACCAGCGCTTCTACGTGATGGGGCAGGTGTGCGTGGACAAGGCCCACCGGGGGAAGGGCCTCTTCGACGCGCTCTACCACCAGCACCGCGAGCAGCTTCGCTCGCGCTTCGACTGCGTCGTGACCGAGGTCTCGGTGAGAAACCCCCGCTCCCTGCGCGCGCACGCGCGGGTCGGGTTCGAGACCGTCCACACCTACCGCGACGCCAGCGACACGTGGGCCGTGGTGCTCTGGGACTGGGGCGCGGGCACGTCGCGCTGAAGCACGGGGTCCACACGCACTACCGGCGTGGGCCGGTTCGCCATCCGCTTGTGGTGCATACCGGACAGTTTCAGCGCCAGCTCCGGACCGGTGACACCCTTGGGGATGTAGCCGTCCGCGCCGGACGCGCGCACCAGCTCGCGCAGCCGTGACTCGTCCATGGACGAGTACAGGATGAAGAGCGTGTCCGGACCCGCGAACTGGCGCACCACGCCCAGGATGCGGTCGCCGCTCAGCGCCGGGATGTTCACGTCCAGGAGGACGATGTCCGGCTGCTCGGTCCTCAGCAGGTTGGCCACGCCCAGCGCCGCGCGCGTGGTGACGACCTCGAAGCCGTAGCGGCTGATGGAGCGCTCCACCAGCTCCAGCACGAGTGGGTCATCATCCACCACAAGCGCCTTCAACTTGCCTTCCGCCATCGCGTCTCCGCCTTTCAAGACCTCGGGGGAAAGGTCTGAAGTGCATTACGTCCAGGTAGGCTGTGCAATATACGCCATAACTGTATTCGCGCACAATGCCCCAAGGTCTGAAGACCTGGGAGTCCCGTACATTGAGTACGAATTCCAGGTCTTGATGTCGCGCGAAGGTAGGGAAAAGGGCCCTACGCCGCAGGGGCGGCCGCGACACCGGACTGATACTCTCGGTGAAGAACGGGAGGCCTCGCGCGGGTGGGAGGCCGGGCTTCGAAGCGGCCTTCGGCGCGGGCGTGGCAGTTGTCGCAGCGGGCGCAGTCGTCCTCCAGCGGCTCCTCGAACCAGGTGCCCAGCACCTTCCAGCGGCACGCGGTGGTGCTCCCGTAGCGCATCATCGCGTCCAGGCGCTCGCGGTCTCCCTGGTGGCGGTCCTCGTAGGCGCGCAGGTACGCATCCAGCTCCTCGGGCGTCTCGAACGCGCGCAGCTGCTTCAGGCCTCGCGCGCCCTTCTCCAGCACGCCCGCGGCCACCAGCTGCGCCACCAGCACGCGGGTGCGCTTGTCGCCCAGGCCGCTCGCTTCCGACAGCCGCTTGAGGGCCACGGCCTTGCCTTGCGCGCACAGCGTGTTCGCGGCCTGGTAGAGGCGCTGGCTCTCGTCGCGGCGCGGGTACTTGCCACCCAGGAAGAAGCCCTGGATGCGCCGGTCCTCCAGCCGGTACAGCAGCGCCGCCTTCGCGGGCAGCCCGTCTCGGCCCGCGCGGCCCGCCTCCTGGTAGTAGCTCTCCAGCGAATCGGGGAAGTGGTAGTGCACCACGAGCCGCAGGTCCGGCTTGTCGATGCCCAGGCCGAAGGCCTTCGTCGCCACCACCACCGGCGTGGTGCCGTCCATGAAGTGGCGCTGGTTCTCCTCGCGCTCGGCGGCCTTGAGCTTGCCGTGGTAGCGGCCCGCCTCCAGTCCTTCCGCGCGCAGCCAGCGCCATAGCTCATCCGCCTTGCGCACGGTGGCCGTGTAGATGATGGCGCTGCCGTCATTGGCGCGCAGCAGCTCCAGCAGCTTCTGGCGCTTGAGCTCCGGATTCACCGTGCGGTGGACCTCCAGCGTGAGGTTGTCGCGCTGGATGCCGGTGCACACCACCACCGGATCCTCCATCCCCAGCTGCGCGCGGATGTCCTCGCGCACGCGGGGCGTGGCGGTCGCCGTGAGCGCGAGCACCCGAGGCCGGCCGAGCGCGCGGATGGCGTCCCCCAATGACAGGTAGGCGGGCCGGAAGTCGTGCCCCCACTGCGAGACGCAGTGCGCTTCGTCCACCACGAAGAGGCTCACGTTCGCGCGCTTGAGCAGCGCCAGCCGCTCCGGGTTCTCCAACTGCTCGGGGGTGACGTAGATGAACTCGTGCTCGCCCCGGCGGATCTCCTTCTGGAGCGCCTTCAGCTCGCCGGCCTTCAGCGTGGAGTCCAGCTTCGCGGCGTCCAGGTCGTAGCGCTCCGTGAGGTGTTCGCGCTGGTCGTGCATCAGCGCGAGCAGCGGGCTCACCACCACCGTCGCGCCGGGCACGAAGAGGGCGGGCAGTTGGAAGGTGAGGCTCTTGCCCGCGCCCGTGGGCAGCACGCCCAGCACGTCGCGCCCCGCGAGCACCGCCTCGATGATGTCCCGCTGGCCGGGCCGGAAGTCCTCCACGCCGAAGCGCTCGCGCGCCTCCTGCTCGAGCTGGGGCCAGAGGGGGGAGCGGTCCTGCGTCGCGGTGGGCATGGCCTGAAGGTAGGGATGGCCCTCGTCCGGCTCCTCCCCGTCACGCGCGGTGCGCTTGGCCGCCTGCCGGGCTGGGAGGGGTTGTTTTCCCAGGTGTTCCGTTCACGGACCCGCGCAGGAAAGCCGTGCGCGGCCAGGCGGGGCGAGGCAGCTTTGGGGGATGGCTCCTGGAACTCCCGCCAACAACGACTTCGCCCTGCTGGTGGCGGTCCTGCCGCCGTCGCTCCAGGAGGCGGTGCGGCAGCTCCCCGAGGCGGAGCTGCTGGAAGTGGTGATGGACCTGGGACGGCCTCCGGAGGCGCGGCTGGTGCACGGCGTGGCGCGCCTGTCGGAAGCGCCCGTGGATCAAGAAGCGCTCCAGGCGGTGCTCGCCCACGTGGGAGAGGTGGGCGGCGACAACCGCGCGGGCATCGAGCGCACGCTCCACCGCGTGTCCGCCATCCGCAACCGCCAGGGCCGCGTGGTGGGGCTCACGCTGCGCGTGGGGCGCGCCATCCAGGGCACCATCGACATGCTGCGCGACCTGGTGGAGTCCGGGCGCAACCTGCTGCTGCTCGGGCGGCCGGGCGTGGGCAAGACGACGAAGCTGCGCGAGGTGGCGCGCGTGCTCGCGGACGCGCTGGGTAAGCGCGTGATGGTGGTGGACACGTCCAATGAGATTGGCGGCGACGGGGACATCCCGCACCCCGGCATCGGCGGCGCTCGGCGCATGCAGGTGAGCCGGCCGGACCGCCAGCACGACGTGATGATCGAGGCGGTGGAGAACCACATGCCCGAGGCCATCGTGGTGGATGAGATTGGCACCGCCGCGGAGGCCGCCGCCGCGCGCACCATCGCGGAGCGCGGTGTGCAGTTGGTGGCGACGGCGCACGGCAACACGCTGGAGAACCTGGTGCTGAACCCCACGCTGTCCGACCTGGTGGGCGGCGTGCAGACCGTCACGTTGAGCGACGACGAGGCCCGGCGCCGGGGCACGCAGAAGACCGTCACGGAGCGCAAGAGCACGCCGACCTTCGACATCGTGGTGGAGATGGTGAACCGCGACGAGGTGCGCGTGCACCGCGACACGGGCGGCGCGGTGGACCGACTGCTCACGGGCGCGGAGGTGGGCGGCGAGAAGCGCCGGCAGCAGGACGGCGCCGTGCACGTGGAGGCCGCGCCGGAGGTTGTGGAGGCCACGCCACCAGGAGGCAGTGTGCCGAAGGGGACACCCGCGTTGGGTGCGCCCCGGCCCGGGCCCACGCGCATCGCCGCGCACGCGGTGAGCCGCGAACTGCTGGAGCGCGTGCTGCGCGACCTGCCGGTGGAGGCCGTGGTGGTGGGTCGTCCGGAGAACGCGGAGGTGGTGCTCACGCTGCGAAGCCGCGCGAATTCGCCCCGGCTGCGCCGCGCGGCCGAACGCGTGGGCGCGCGGGTGCTGGCCATCAAGCGCAACAGCGCCACGGAGATCCGTCGCGCGCTGCGCACGGAGTTCCACCTGCTGGAGGGAGTGGACCCCGCGGATGTGCACGCCGCGGTCGCGGACGCGGAGGAGGCCATCCAGCGCGTGCTCGCGGAGGGCATCAGCCTGCCGCTCGCGCCGCGCCCGTCGCGCCTGCGGAAGTTGCAGCACACCCTGGTGGTGAAGAACCACCTGGAGGCCGTGAGCGTGGGCAGCGAGCCCCTGCGCCACCTGGTCCTCTATCCCCTGGGCACCGTCCTCACGGAAGCGTCCGACGCCGCGCCGGAGTACGTGGACGCTCCGGAGCCGGACGACGAGGTGGAGGACGACGACGCCTTGTCCGCGGACGAAGAGACCGGGGATGACGAGGACGCGAACCCGGAAGCCTCGCCCGCGGACGAAGGCATCTCCGAGCCCCCTCGAACCTGAGCACTGCCGCCTCTCCGGCGGCGACCCGAAGAAACCTGTCCGACTGTCGGACAGGTTTTGGACCGGGGCCGGGCCGGAGGTGGACCACGCGAACTTGTCCGACTGTCGGACAGGTTTTGGACCGGGGCCGGGCCGGAGGCGGACCGCGCGAACTTGTCCGACTGTCGGACAGGTTTGGACCGGGGCCGGGCCGGAGGTGGACCGCGCGAACTTGTCCGACTGTCGGACAGGTTTTGGACCGGGCGGGCCCGGACAGGGGCGCCCCTGGGTGCGCAGCGCGCTGCACACGCCGCATGGAGTCATGGGAGCCCCTTTCCCTGGGGTTTCGCGGGGTTGAGGGGGGCATGCCGGTTGCTGAAGGCTCGGGGTACGGTCCCTCGCGATGGCGCGGGGGGAGCCGCACCGTCTTTCCGGAGATCTTCATGCGCCGCATTGCCCTCGCCGCCCTCGCCGCCCTCGCCACCACCGCCTGTGGAGACAACGTGCCCACGCAGGAGGAGATCGACGACGCGAAGGCCCGCGTGGAGCGGCTGGCGGCCTCCACGCACCAGGTGCGGGGCGCGTTCGAGATGCTGGGCCTGATGCCCGTGTACACGTGCGGCGAGCCCCGGCGCTCCTTCCTGAACCGCGCCGTGGAGGGGCTGAGCGCCTCGGTGACCTGCGCGACCTTCCGGGTGCAGGCCGTGGACGCCGTCACCGACTCCGTCGTCGTGTCCTTCCCGTCCGCCTGTGACGTGCACGGCCTGCGCTTCACCGGACGCGCGGTGCTGGAGTACCGCGGCGGCGAGGACCTGATGGAGATGAAGGCGGACCTGCGCGAGCTGGCCGTGGATGGCCAGACGCTCCAGGCGAAGGTGGGCTACGGCACGTGCTCGGACGAGACGCGCCTGTTCGCGGAGGTCGAAGGCCAGGTGCCCGGCCGCGAGAGCCACAGCTTCCACATCAACAGCACCGTGGGGAAGCGCGCCGGGCTGCCCATCATCGGCGGCTCGTCGCTGGTGTTCGACGGTCCGGGCGAGCTGACGGGTCCGAACGGCACGGACCGCATCACGCTCACGTCGCTCGAATATGAAGTGGGCAACTACCTTCCCAAGGAAGGCACGGCCCTGGTGGAGACCGCGGACGGACACCGCCTGAGCTTCGCGTTCCAGCCGGTGCTGTGGCGCGTGGGCAAGGTGCAGGTCACCGTGGACGACAAGGACCCGGTGACCGTGCCCGTCGTGCGCTGAGGCCTACTCCTGGAACGACCGGGTGAGCCGGGCAATGGCGCCCGGCAAACCTCTCACGCGCAGCCGGCTGCCCGTCTCGTCGTAGGCCTGGGACACCACGGTGGTGTGCTCGTACACCTCACCGATGCGGGCCTGTCGCGCGTAGGGAATCACCAGGTCCGCCTCCACCATGGAGGCCTCGAAGAAGGCGATGACCTCCCGGCGCAGCCCGGCCACGTCCTCCGGCCGGTGCGCGGACACGAGGAGCGCTTCGGGGTGCTCGGCCCGGAGCGCTTCCTGGGCCGCCGCGTCCAGCCGGTCCACCTTGTTGAAGACCAGCTTGCCCGGCACCACGTCCGCGCCAATCTCCCGGAGCACCGTGCGGGTGACCTCCCGCTGCGCGGCCCAGGTGGGGTCGGACGCGTCCACCACGTAGAGCAGCAGCGACGCCTCCAGCGCCTCGTCCAACGTGGAGCGGAAGGACGCCACAAGGTCGTGCGGCAGCTTCTGGATGAAGCCCACCGTGTCGGAGACGAGGATGCGCGGCCGGGTCTCCGGCTGCATCGCGCGCACCGTCGTGTCGAGCGTGGCGAAGAGCTGATCCGCCACCAACACCGTGCTGCCCGTCAGCGCCCGCATCAGCGACGACTTGCCCGCGTTCGTGTAGCCCACCAGCGCCACGCGCAGCTGGTCCCGGCGCGCGTAGCGGCGGTGGTCCTGGTCCTTCTGGATGGCGGCCAGGCCCTCGCGCAGCTCCGCCAGCCGGTCGCGAATCTTGCGGCGGTCCAGTTCCATCGCGGAGTCGCCGGAGCCGCGGCCCTGCTGGCGCTCGCGGCCTCCGGGGGCTTCGCGCAGGCGCGGGGCCAGGTAGTTGAGCCGGGCGATCTCCACCTGCATGCGCGCCTCGTGGCTCTTGGCGTGCCGGTGGAAGATGTCCACGATGACGCCCGCGCGGTCCAGCACCTGCACGCCCGTGGCGCGCTCCAGGTTGCGCAGCTGGCTGGGGGACAGCTCGTGGTCCACGACCACCACGGTGGGCCTGGGGCCCGGTTCGATGGCGGTGGCCTCCACGTCCGCGTCTGATTCCGCGTCCGTGTCCGTGTCCGGGAAGGCGTCGTCGTCCTCCTCCGACGGGTCCTCCACGTCCGCGCCCACATCGCCGGGAGCCGCCGGGGCGTCCGGGTCCTCGGGCTCCGCGTCGGCTTCGGCCTCCCACTTCTCCCGCGCCTTCGACGTCTTGCCCTGCGCGCCGGACGGGATGACGCCCGAGCCGCCGGTGAGCGCGGACAGCTCCTTGAGCTTGCCGGAGCCGAGCACCGTGCCGGTGGCCAGCCGCTGCCGGCGCTGGGACACGGTCGCCACCGCGTCGAAGCCCAGCGTGTGCACCAGCCGCTTCAGCTCCGCCAGGTCGGCGGCATGCGCTTCATCCGTCACCCCGGGAAGCTGGACACCAACGAGGACGGCGCGCGGGCGCTCGGGAAGGGTTTTCGCCATGCATGGGCTCGTAACACGCCGGGCCCCGGGATGAGCGGTATGGTGTGTCTGTTGACGGGGGCCCGTCGGGGCTCCCACGGGGGGCAGGCATGTACTACTGCACCATCTGCGGCTTCTACGGCTCCTTCATGCTCCAGCCCCAGAGGTGCCGGGGCTGCAGGGCCATGGGTTCCATGAAGAAGGTCACCCGGGTCATCTTGAAGGGGAAGCCCAACCGCAGGCCCGGGACCTACACCCTCCGCAGCGGAGAGGTCATCCGCCGGTCGGGCTTCAAGGTGTCCCCGCGCTCCAACGAGGCCCGCAGGGAGATCAAGAGCTTCAAGGCCCCGCTTCCCGACAACCTGCGCTCCCGCGGAAAGCAGCGGCAACCGCTGTCGGGCAAACGGCCCTCCCGGCGGTCGCCGCCGCCCATCGAGCTCGCGATGGTGGTCGACGAGAAGGAGGAGGAGGCCGCGCTCGACCTGGGCGTGGGCACCTTCAACATCAACCACTTCAGCGCGAAGACGGAGCAGGACAAGAAGGACCTCCTCCTGCGCCTCTTCCTCCAGAACCCCTGGCTGGACGTGCTCGTGCTGCAGGAGATCAACAAGAAGGCGCTCCCCCTGCTGCTGGAGATCGACTTCGAGAAACACGGGCTCGCCCTGGCGCTGGGGCCGCAGATGCAGGCGGTCTACCCGAAATACAAGGGCCAGAAGGTCACCGAGGAGGACTCCGACGACGAGGAGGAGGAAGAGGACCTCGAGGCAGAGGAGAAGGGGACGGGCGACTGGAGCCTGGGGAAGAGCCAGTGCGAGTGGTACCCCATCATCTACAGGAAGAGCTCCTGCGCCCATACCGGCTGGCGCGCCTTCAGCGATGACTCGGTGGTGCGGCGGAGCTCCAGTAAACGCGCCAAGGAGCCCATCCACTGGGCCAAGCCGGTCAACCGCACCAAGGCGCCCAAGGGCTGGAGCACGCAGTTCCCCAAGCTCCTGGCGGAGCGCAAGCAGCAGTACGAGCAACTCAACGAACGCTTCATCTCCTGGCGTCCGGTGGTGGTCCATGACGTGCGCATCGGCGGGCGCGACGTGCACATCGGCGTGGTCCACACCTCCCCCGCGGGGAAGGGGCTGGGCCGGCTGGGTGAGTACGAGCAGGTGTCCGGCTTCTTCGAGCACGTCTCCAAGAACAACGACCTGCCGTGGATCATCGCGGGCGACTACTACATCGACCCCGAAGCCTCGGTGGGCGTGAACTCGGACACGAAGAACCGCAAGTGGGACGACCTCTTCCACGAGAGGGCCGCGGCGCTGGAGCTCACCCTGGCGGTTCCCCTCTCCGCCACGAACCAGTCCCCCCAGACCGGGCGCAGCGTGAACTCGAAGAAGAACAAGGAGCAGTTCGAGCAGCAGGGGTACATCAAGGACTGGGCCCAGGTGGGCACGAGCTTCAAGCTCAACAAGCGCGCCGACTTCTTCGTCATCAGCCGGGCCTTCGCCCTCCATCACACCGGCATCTTCTCCCCCTTCAAGGGGCTGCTCCCGGTGGATCCGAACCACCAGGCGCTCAACTTCTGGTCCCGCACGAGCGACCACGCCCCCACCGGGGGCATCTTCTGCACCACGCCGTTGTCCTCGAAGTGGGCCCAGAACCGGCAGCTCATCTCCGAGTCCCTGGGCTCGCGCCAGTCCCAGGCCCAGCTCCAGGTGTGGGAGCTCCACAAGCAGGCGGTGGACGCCTTGCAGTGCTCCACCACCCAGCTGGGCTCCCTGCTGAAGCGGCTGCCGGAGGATGCCCAGCGGCTGACGCAGCGGCTGTGCGTCCTGGTGATCAAGGCGCTCAACTCGCCCGCGGCCATCGCCATCCAGGGCAGGCCCTACCCCCATGACGCGCAGGCGTACGCGGCCTGGAAGCTGAACTCCCAGAACGTGACCGAGCAGCACCTGAGCGACTTCTTCGGCCTCTGCGCCCAGGTGGATCCCTCCACCGTCTGGCTGAGCAACAACCCACTGGATGAGCTCGCGGTGGTGTTCCGCAATGCCTACCGCGCGCTCCAGCAGCTGGCCGTCCGCGCGGGCAGCTTCGACCTCACCCCGGAGGGGGAGACGTACTCGAAGGTGAAGCTGGGCGTCCTGTCGCCGTCGTCGAGCCTCAAGGGCAAGGAGCAGGCGACCGGGGAGCTGGAGGAGGACATCATCGGGATGCTGAGTAAGTACCTGGAGCAGCGGCGCGACCAGGGGTCTCCTCCTGAAGTCCTGCCCGGCTGCACCCAGGGAAGCGTCAACCAGTTCCAGGTCCCGGGAGGACGGACCGCCTGCTCCGCGATGGCGGTGCTGGGGATCGCGGCGCTGCTGTCCAACCCGGACGGGCTCGACACCGGCGGCATCGACAACGTGCTGCTGGAGGGCACGGCGCTCTACCAGCGGATGAACACGGCGACCGAGGACGAGGCCCTGCTGATGCAGGCGTTGGCCCTGTCCTGCGGCGGGGTGGTGGATCCGCTCGTCCTGCAGCCCCAGGCGCCCTACTACAACCCGCTGGAGATTCCGGAGGAGGACGTCATGCAGCGAGGGCTGCTCATGGCCACCTCGGGGTCCGTCCACCGGGACACCCTGCCCCAGGAGCTGCTCGGCATCCTGAAGCAGGCGCCCCGAATGGGGGTGGCGCTGGTGCTCGGTGGCTACACGGTGGCCGTCGTCCGGAGGGACGATGCCTTGTATCTCTTCGACTCCCACGGCTGGAAGACCCGGAGCAACGCCTTCGTGCAACGGTATGCCTTCGTCAACCAGCTCCTGGACGACGTGGCGAAGATGGCGAGGAATCGCGCCCTCTTTGATCCCGAGATAGGCGTCACCCTGTACCTGCCCGCCGAGAACTCATGACGCCCCTGCGTGGTGATGTCGCCGTCCTGCTGGAGAATGCTCCGCCGAAGCGCCAGGCGCTGGCGGAGGCCGCGTTCGTGTTCTTCGCGGTGCTGGGGCCCTCGTCGGTGGCCCGGCTGGGCCGAGGGGCCGCCGTGGCGGTGGAGCTGGCGCTGCTGGCGTGGGGGCTGCTGCTGCTGCGTCCCTGGGAGTCCTCTCGCCGGGGCGCGTGGTGGGGCGTGCTCGGCCTGGTGGCGGCGCTGGGCGGCGCGGGCGCGGGCGCGTGGGTGGCGTCGGACGCGGAGATGACGAAGGGCTTCTCGCTGTCCATGGCGCCGCTGGTCATCCGGGCGCTGGGCATGTGCCTGCTGGTGGCGGTGCTGTTGTGGCGTGACGGTCAGGGGCCCGCGCAGGTGGGGCTGGTGCGCGAGGGCTGGGCGCGCGAGCTGCTGCTGGGCGGAGGGGTGCTGGTGGGCACGTACGTGGTGCACCTGGCCGCGTCGGTGCCACTGGCGGCGGTCGCGGTGGCGTTGAAGCTGGCGGGCGAGGAGCTGGCGGCGCGCAAGGGCGTGGCGGCGGCGCTGCTGGACACGGGGCTGGGCATCCCGGCGTTCGCGGCCATCATGGTGGTGGTGACGGGCTTCGAGGAGTTCGTCTTCCGGGGCTTCCTGGTGCCCCGGCTGAAGGTGGTGCTGGGAGGCTGGGTGCCGGCCATCCTGGGGGCCGCGGTGCTCTTCTCCGTGGGGCACTTCTACGAGGGCACGCTCGCGGTCTTCCAGACGTTCGTGATGGGCGCCTGGTTCGGCTTCGTCCTCTGGTACCGGGGACGGCTGCTGCCGCTCATCGTGGCCCACGCGGCCTTCAACACCATCAGCTTCGCGCTGATGCTGTGGCTGTCGCGCTCGGGCTTCCTGGAGAAGCTGCCGCCCCTCTGATGCTCTGGCTCAGAGTTCCGTGCCGTACTCGAAGCCCTCGTAGTCGAAGGCTCGCTCGATGGCCTTCAGGTCCGCTTCGGTGCCACCACTGTGGCTGACGACGTCGCGCCAACGGGACGACACGCGGGCCTTCATCGCGTCGATGACCCGGGTGGCTTCGTTCCTGGACAGGCGGAAGCGGGCGCATTCGCTCAAGAGGTTGCGGCGATTGGCGCGGCGATGCTGGGCGCTTCCCAACTCCTTCGCCAGGTCGCGCTCCGTGCTGGCCTGGGGCGCCGGGGTCAGGTCATAGGCGGGCGACAGGCTCCAGTGGGCGTCGGGTGCGATGAGCGCATGGTTCCGGGGATGGTCGTCGATGTTCGAGATGAGCGCGTTGAACACCATCCGGGAGAACAGCTCGCGAAGGTCCTCGTCCGGGTCGCGGACCCAGCGTTTCAATTCATCCGCCAGCAGCAGGTATGACCAGCTCCTGCGCTCGCGAGGATCCGCTCGTGGATCTTCATCCGCACGGAGCACCGTCAAGGCGCTGACCATCCGGTGGCGCAGGTAGTTCGGACCGGTACGCTCCCGGTCGAAACGGCGCACCAGGAGCACGTCATTCCCCGCGACCCGGATGAGCCTCCCGGAGGCGGCGCGAAGACCACACTCGCGTGCGAGCTCCAGCATGCCGTGCTCGACCACGGCGTTGTTCCACCGGTCACTTCTCGATGGGAACTTGGCGATCCACAGGCCGTCATCGTCCTCGACGACGTTCTTGGGACGCGCGCCGCCCATGGAGCTGCCGGGCTGCACCAGCGCGTCGACCTGGGGTGACTGCGGCAGTCCCTGTTCGACGCGACTTGCCTCCTCGAGCAACTGCCGCAACTGGAGCACCTTGTTGAACTGATGAACGGGAGCGGGCGGCGTGGTGCTCTCCCCGAACGACAGTGCACCCGCGCGGTCCTCCGGCGAGTTGAGCAGGAAGCCGACCTCATTCAGGTCCCCGCGCCCCAACTGACGTTCGATGACCCTGCGTCCCCACGCATCCGGAGACGCGTCTCGCAGCGGACCGAAGATGCCTCCCAGCTTCGCTGTCGTGAAGACGCCTTCGCGTAACGGGAGTTCGAATGGATCCAGCGCGACGGCGCGGGGGTTGGCCAGGTAGCTCCTGCCGTAGACAAACTGCCCCACGCCTTCCTGCTGCACGTAGCGTCCGCAGGTTACGACGTCGAGCGACGCCGGAAGCTGGAGGTACACGTAGCAACCGGACGGATCAGAAGTCGCCATCGAGTCCTCCCTTCGCCACGAGATCCACCCGCGCGCGCTGGCGCGCGGACTCCAACGTCTTGCCCTCTTCATCCCGGTCCGGCGAGGCCAGGTCGCCGAACTCGCGCTCAAGCCCCAGCGCCCAGAGAACCGTGAAGTAGGCGCTGAGCGCCGTGGTGGGGCTTCCTTCCTCGATTCGACGGATCGTGCCAAGGGCCAGCCCCGTCTTCTTCGCGAGGTCCACCTGCCGGAGTCCGCGCCGGGTCCGTGCGCGCTCAATGTTCTGCCCCAGGGTGGTGATGGAGCGGGCCACGGCGAATGGCGTCGTGTCGTGGGTCAGATTCTGGCGAGGCATGACCAATAGATTGGTTCTAACTGCGATTTAAAATCAATCTATTGATTGAATTCGAGCCAGCACACCAGGCATCAGCTCGGACGCCAGCTCCCTGACGAGCCTGCGGGCCACTTCCGCGGTGGGCAGCCCTGAGTGGCGGGCCACTTCGTCCGGCAGGTGGCTGGACGCGGCGTCCCGCTCCAGTTCGCGCCAGGCTTCGCGGCGAGCTGCTTCCACTCGCTCGCGGGCGACCGGGGACAGTTGCTCCAGCGCCCACGCGTCGATGGCCCAGGACAGCTCCGCGTGCCTCAGTTCATCCGGGGCGATGGTGCCCAGGGACTCGCGCACCTGCGCGTCCTCCGCGCTCCGGGCCTGCCAGCCCGCCAGCAGCGCGCCAAAGGTCTCCCGCACGCAGCCCTCCACCGCGTTCTCGATGGCGAGCGCCTCCAGTGACCGGGACTGGAAGGGCTCCACCTTCAGCTCCGGCATCGGCGCTCCGTGACGGCGGGCCAGCGACTCCATCGCTTCCGCGTGGCGCACCTCGTCCTTCGCGGAACGCCTCGCGGCGCGCACCAGGTGCTCCGGCGCGCCGTGTTCAGCCAATTCTTCCGCGAGCCTTTCGAAGGCCGGCACGGACGCGGCCTCCAGGTGCGCCATCTTCGCGAAGAGCGATCCCAGCGTGGTCGTCCCCAGCGCCACCGCGCCGTCGCTGCACAGCCCTTCTGGCCTCCGACCCTCGCAGAGGAAACGGGCCTCGCAGCTCACCTCATCGCGCAAGCCGCCGTCCTCCCCCGTATGGGGCCCCTGGACGCGAGCGCAGGGCGGCCTGGCCCCGAGCGCCTCGCATAACTCCTCACAGGAGGTGTCCTGGGTGGGGACGCTTCCGTCACGCAGGGTGGCGGGAAGGAAGAAGGTCTGCTGTTCCCAGTTCTCATCCGAATCACATCCCCACGTCGAGGAACACCCCACCCCCAACGTGGCGACGGGCGCGAGCAACCACAGACGCTTGAACATGGGACGCAGCTTGCCGCGGGACATGCGGACTCCTGCTTCCACCACGAACCCGCCGGCCCCCGGGCAACCGCAGCCTACCTGAATCCTTGTCAGGCCTGGGGCGCCTGGGTCTGCGCGGAGCGGCGCCGCAGCCAGTTGCGCAGGAAGGCCTTCACCTCCGGGTGCTGCGACTGACGGAAGTGGTCCGGCGGGCCGTACTCCACCACGCGTCCCTCGTGCATCAGCGCCAGGTTGTCCGCCGTTCCGAAGGCGGAGGCCACGTCCGGCGTAATCACCAGCGACGTGGCGCCCAGCTGCTGCTTGCCCGTGGTGATGATCTCATTCACCGCCGCCGTGGTGAGCGGATCCAGGCCCGCCGTGGGGTCGTCGTAGAGCAGGATCTTCGGCTGGAGGATGGTCGCTCGCGCGAAGCCCACGCGCTTCTGCATGCCGCCGGACAGCTCTCCCGGGAAGCGCGTGGCCGCGTGCGACAGGCCCACCTTCCCCAGCGTCTCGTTCACCGTCTTGGTGATGTCCGGCTCGGACATCTTCGTGCGCTCGCGCAGCGGGAACGCCACGTTGTCGAAGACGTTCAGCGAGTCGAACAGCGCGTTCGCCTGGAAGAGGATGCCCAGCTTGCGGCGCATCTGGTTGAGCTCGGTCTCGTTCATCTTCGCCACCTCCGCGCCCTCCACCAGCACCACGCCCCGGTCCGGCCGCATCAGGCCCATGATGTGCTTCATCAGGACCGTCTTGCCGGAACCGGACACGCCCATCAGCACGCAGGTCGTGCCCTCCGGCACCACCAGGTCCACGCCCCGCAGCGCCGCCTGCCCGCCAAACGACTTGTGCAGGTCCCGCACCTCGAGGGTCAGCTTCGGCGCCGGCTCACGGCTCGCGTCACTCATCGCCCTGGAACCCTACCGCGCACGCCCTGCCGGCCGCTCTGGATTCACGCTTGCCCGCTCCCCCGCTTCCGGCGCGCGCGGCGCATCCCGAGACCCCACAGCCCCAACGCCAGCAGTCCCGCTCCCGCGGACAGCCCCAGGAGGACACTCCGCCCCATGCCCCCGGCGGCGGGCCGCACCGGCACCAGCGCCGCGTCCCCCATCACCCCCAGCCCGGCCCACATGGCCGCGGGCTCTCCGTCCTCCCATGCCTCACGCTGGGCCTCGCGCAGCGCCGACGCCGCGCCCTGCCCCGCCGCCAGGTGCCGGTAGTAGCGCTCCAGCAGCTCCGCGGCCTCGGCGTCGCGCATGGGCCACAGGCTGGCCACCACGGCTCGCGCTCCCGACTCGAAGAAGGCCCGCGCGAGGCTCAGCACGCCTTCGCCCGCGAGCTGCGCGCCGGAAGCTCCCCGGCAGCTGGAGAGCACCACCAGCGCGTCCCGCAGCCGCAGCTCCGCGATCTCCCGGGGCTGGAGCAGGCCGTCCTCCCCCGCCGCGCCCGGGGCCAGCACCAGGGCGGAGCGCTCGGGGGACTCGACGTCCACGACCGCGTGCGCGGCCACGTGGAGGATGCGCACCGCGTCCCAGTGGGACGCCTTGAGGGCCTGCTCGGACGCCTCCGTCCCCATGAGCAGCCGGGGCTTCACGGCCGTGTCCTCCAGGGCCTCGCTCACGGTGCGGCCCTCGCGCCGCGCCTCCGGAAGCGCGCCCAGGCTCGCGGTCTCCAGGAACATGCCGCCCCTCGCGGAGGCCACCGCCGTGCCCTGAAGGGTGCCACCCCGGTCTGGATCCGCCAGGACCAGGGCCTCGCCTTCCGGAGGCCGTGCGGGCTGTTCGCGCCAGTGGTGGAGCAGGCTCGCGGAGGGCACCCGCGCCAGTTCGTACCGGGTCATCAACGGCGGAGCGTCCGCGTGCTCCCGCAGCGCGGCGAAGGGCAGGTCGTGCAGCGGACCATCCGGCACCAGCAGCAGGCGCGACACCTTGGGTGGCAACTCACGCAAGGCGGGGGCGAGCAGCTGCGCGTACAGCGCCGCGGCGGCCGCTGCCTCCGAACCGTCACGGCGCTCGATGAGGCCCGACAGGAGCGCCACCATGGGGCGCAGCCGTGCGCGCTCAGGGATGCGGTACGCGCGCGTGCCTTCGCGTGTCACCGCCAGCACCCACGCGCCTCCCGCGCGCTCGCCCTGAAGGTCGTGGTCCGTGCCCGCGAGGAAGACGAGCAGGGCCTCCTCCTCGCCCAGGCGCTGCTCGGTCGCGGACAGCGACGCGAACGACAGCTCCGCGCGCTGGGTCGCGGGTCTCAGCTCGCGCTCGCGGCGCTCCAGTTCCTGGAGCTCTCCCAGCAGCCGCGTGCGCTCGGACGCGGACAGCGCCGGATCCAGGAGCCGCCGCTGGGTGGCGGACAATCCGCGCAGCACGCCGTCCCGCGCCTTCCGTTGCTCCGGTGGCTCCTCTTGCGTCGGGAGCGCGCGCGAGGCCACCAGCGCCTCGAACAACGTCCTCGCCCGCAGGCGCTCACTCACCGCGAAGGCACGCTCCAGGGCTTCGCGGGGAGGCACGGCGGAGGCCTCTCCCGCCTCCAGCGTTCGGCCCGCGAGCCGGTGATAGTCACTGGCCCAACTGGAGAAGAGCTCGGCCTGGCTGGTGGCATCCCGCTGCCACTGGCGCAGCACCTCCACCGCGGCGAGCGCGCGCTCCGCCTCCCCCAGCGCCTCCGGCAACGGGCTCGTGCGGAAGGCCACCATCGACCGCGCTCGCCACGCGGAGGCGAGGTAGAGCGGGTTGTCGTGCTCGGCGGCCAGTGCCAGCGTCTCGTCCACGTCCCGCCACGCGGCGGCCGCATCCACCGCCGAGCGGCGTTCGGCGCGCGTCCACAGACAGGAGATGCGCCGCTCGGGCAGGCCCGTCTCCCGGGCGATGTCGATGCAGCGGCCCAGGGCGTCTTCCGCTTCGTTCCGCTCCTCCGGCCCGTCGCCCAGCAGCTCCGCCACGAGGCGCAGCGACATCGCCTCGAAGGCCTTGCTGCCCGCGCGCTCGGCGCTCGCGAGCGCCTCCCGCGCGAGCCGCAACAGCTCCAGCCGCCCCCCGGGCTCGGGACGCTCCTCCTGCCGCCGCCAGGCGAGGTTCGCGAGCGCGAAGCGGACGCGCGCCTCCGTGCCCGCGTCCTTCGTTCGCTCCGCCAGCTCCGCGAGCCGCGCGAAGATGTCTCGCGCCTCGTCGAAGCGCCCCAGGTTCACGCTCACCGTGGCCAGGGGGCTGAGCAGCTGCTTCTTCATGCCGTCGGTGCCGTCCGGGAACGTCAGGGCCTCCGCGCGCTTGAGCAGGCGGTAGGCGCGGCCCAGGTCCTGGCCCAGGTCGGACAGCTCGGCCGCCTCCAGGATGAGCGCGCGCACCTCCAGCTTCGGATCCCCGGAGGCCCGGGCCACCTCGCCCACCCGCAGGACCCACTGGTGCGCTTCCTCCGTCCGGCCGCGCATCCCCAGCACGCTGCGCAGATTGATGCCGGCCAGCACCTCGCCCTCCGCGTCCCCCTGCTCGCGGAACGCGAGCGCCGCGCGGAGGTAGGACGCCTCCGCCAGCGCGGGCTCGGACAACAGCTCCATGTGCCCGAGCACCAGCGTGAGCCACGGACGGTCCGGGTGCCGCGCGATGAGCCCCTGGAGCCTGCGCCGGGCCTCGTCGCGCCCCGGGAGCCCCTGGGCGTTCCGGAAGAAGCACATCGCCGCGTCGGAGCCCTCCGGGTGGGCGTCGAAGGACTCCTCGCACCGGGCGAGCGAGGAGGGCTCCGGAGGGACGGCGGCCCACGCGGGGGCGCACAGGGCCAGCCCCACCCCCAGGGTGAAGCCGCCCAGCCACCCCACGCGCTGTCGCCGCCCTCCGGTCACCTCAGGACTCCTCGGTCTCCACCCAGCATTTCCCCATCGTGACAGGCTCCGGCATGGTTGTGCCGGGGTCCCCAGCGCGGGGAATCAGGCAGTGGAGCTCCCCGGGCGGCGGCGGCGGATCCCCCAGCCCTTCCCGCGTGAGGATCAGGTCGCCAGCGGTGAGCTGCTCGGCGTCCTTCGGCAGGATGAGCTGCGCGCGGACCCCGGCGGAAGAAGGGGCCCTGGCGCTCACCCACAGGGGCGCCGTCAGGCTCGCGATTCCCGTGACGCTCGCGAGCACGGCGCCGTGTTCATCCAGGATGAGCAGGGTCATGGGCACCGGGGCCCCCCTGCGCAGGACGGACGCATCCACGGAGGCCTCCACCGTGTCACGCGTGGCCCCCGCCAGCGAATCCGTGGTGATGACCCAGCTGTCCTGCGGGGGCGCTGCCTGCGCCGCGGCCGAAACGCCCCACAGCAGCGCCATCACCGCCAGCGCGCGCACCCATTCCCTATCGACATTGATTGTCTTCATACATCCCCCTCTGTTTGTCATTGAGCCGCCGGCCTGGCCCAAGTGGTACGGCACTCACCGCAACCGGTTCATGAACGTACTGCCGCGCTGGACGCTTCCATCCGGAAGCAGCGCTTCCACCTGCCACAGGACGCGCGCTCCGGAGGGCAGCTCCGCGAGCACGTCCGGCGGCACCGTGTACTCGCGCGACCCCAGCCGCTCCGCGCGATGGAACACCTTCAAATCCTCCGACGACACCTGCACGCTCCAGGACACTGCCTGGGGCACTCCGCTCCAGCGGAGCACGAACTGCTCGCGGGGAAGCGCGGTGGCTTCCGGCACGCTCGAGGTGATGGCCTCCGCCGCGCCGCCACGGATGAGCGTCGGATCCACTTGCGCCTGCTGCTGCCGCACCACCACGACCGCGCCCACCAGGACCACCACCGTCGCCGCCATCGCGGTCATCGCCTGCCGTCCCTGCCAGAAGCGCCGGGCGGTCAGAGACACCACCTTCGCGGGAGTCTCCACGGCTGTCGCGGGCACCTCCGCCTTCACCACCGCCGGAGCCCCCCGCTCCGCCTCCGCCGCTGCCTGCGACATCGCCTTCGCCAACCGCCAGGCTTGCGCCCACGCGGGATCCGCCGCGACGCGCTCGATGACCGCCCGGCGCTCCTCCACCGGCAATTCCTGCCTCACCGCGCGCCAGACGAGGTCCGCGTCCACCGGCTCCCCTGCCGCGTCATCCTCGCGCAGCGCCGTGCGCAGCCGCTCCACGCCCGCGGCCTCCAGCGTGTCATCCTCGGGACGGCGGTCGCTCACGGCTGGACTCCCTTCAGGGAGAGACAGGCACGCAGCGCGCTCAGCCCCCGGTAGATGAGGTTCTCCGTCCGCTTGGCCTCCCACCCCAGCAGCTCCGCGGCCTCCGGGACGGTGTGCCCTTGCAGGTGCAGCGTCACGGCGAGGCGGCGGTCCTGCACCAGCCCCTGAAGACAGTCACGCACGGCCCGGGCAATCTGCGCGGCCCCCGCCGCTCGCTCCGGGTCGCCTGGCGCCACCGGTTGGGCGGGCCCCTGCTCCACCTCCTCCAACGCCACCTCCTTGCGCGCCCCCATCCGGCGAAGCTCGTCGACGAGCGTCGTGTACGCCACCCGGTACAGGTACGCGGGGGTCAGCTCCGCCTGGCCCTGGGTGCGCCCGCGCAGCTCCACCACCTTCATCATCGCGACCTGCAACAGGTCCTCCCGCCGGTCCGCGAGCGACGCGGGACAGACGCTCGCCAGCGCCCGGCCCAGGTCACGCCGCAGCGTCTCCAACCCGGCGTCCGCGGATGCTCCCGCCCATGGGCCGTGCCGCAACTCCAAGATGCCTCCCCTCGCGAAAGGGCGCCGAGCGTCGTTCGAACGCATCATCGGCGGCCAGGAGAAGCCGGGCAATCCGGGAAAATTCCCCAGAGCCCGCGGGCTCTGGGGACGACACTCGCGCTACCGGAGGTTCGCTTCCCAGGCAATCAGCCGCAGGTCCCCGCCTCCCGTGCCCGTCGTCAGGCGCACGGCGGTGATGACGAAGCGGGTGCCCACGGTGGTAGGGGTGGCGGCCATGCCGGACACGATGGCGCCCGCGCGCTCCTTGCCGGAGCGGTGCACCTTGCCCTCCAGGTCCACATCCCAGGTGTAGACGCGCAGGTTGCCCGCGGTGTCACGCACCGGGGTCACCAGGTGCTGGGCCCCCACGCGCGCCGAGCCGACCTCCAGGATGGCCTCACCGTCCTCGTGGTCACGGCGCACGAACTGTCCGGCCGCCGAGACGTCGAAGGAGATGTTGCGCAGCACGCCGTTGGTGAGGCGCACGCTGGCCACCACCATGTCGCGCACGCTGTTGCCAATGGTGACAGTGCTGATGGACACGTCCGTCACCGCGCCCGCCAGGTGGGTGCCCCGCTGGATGAGCGTCTTCTGCGGGGTGATTTCCCACGCCGTCAGGCTCAGGTTGCCCGAGGGCGTGCGCACCGCCGTGACGACGCCGGTGAAGCGGTTCACGTCCCCGTCCACGCGGCCGTTGAGGATGGGCGTCAGCGCCACCTTCGTCGCCTCCTCGCCGAAGCCGTTGCTCCTGCGGGTCACCGTGTCCTGCGTCGCGGACGTCTCCCACGTGCTGACCTTCAGGTGGCCCGTGGAGTCGCGGAAGGCGCTCACCACGCCCAGCCCCTCCGGGAGAGCGGCCAGGTTGATTTCCGTCGCGTCCGCGTCGCCGCCGGCCTCGCCCTTGCGCTCGATGGAGCCGTTCGAGGCAACCCGCCAGGCGATGAGCTTGAGGTTCCCGCTCCCGTCCCGCAGCGCCGTCACCACGTCGCGCGTGCTGCTGCTGCCAGGGTGGGCCATGGCGATGGAGGTCGCCGCGCCCGCGGAGGCGTCATGCAGCTTCGTGAAGTCGCCGCCCGGCGACAGCTGCCACGAGTTCAGCGCCAGCCGCCCCGTCACGTCCCGCGTGGCCGTCACCACCATGCTGCCCGAGGCCGCCATGGCTACCTCCAGCGCCGGGTCCCCGGTGATGTCGCCCCGGCGCAGCAGCGGATCCGGGTGGATGGCGGAGGGGAACAGGTCCAGCGCCTCGTTCTGCATCGGGGCGAAGCCAATCGACGAGTTGTGGTCCGCATTCCCGCTCTTCCGCCATGCATGCGAGTAGGGCAGCGGCAGGGACGTGCCCACCGTCGTCTCGCTCGTCATGGGCTGCAGGTGCACGTGCAGGTGGGGATGCGCCGAGGCGCCGGAGCTGCCCACGCGGCCCACGAACTGCCCGCGCTTCACGCGCACCCGCTGCGCCGCGGGGACGATGACCTCCCGGGGCAGGTCCCCCACGCGGTCCTCCGCGTCCGCCACGTAGGTGTTGTTGAAGGGGCAGAGCTCCTCCGGGACGCTCCCGGGCTGCAGGTGCGCGTAGAGGATGATCTTCCCGTCGTCCGTGCGGATGTTCACGTGGTTGCCCGAGCGCGGGATGCGCAGCGGGTTGGAGGTGCGGCCCGGGTGGGGCACGTCGTCACCGCCGTGCACCATCGGCTTGAGGCCCTCCGGGGCGTTGCGCCAGCAGGTGAGCACCTCGCCATCCGCGATGGCGGTAACGGGCAGCCCGTAGATGACCCAGTCGGAGTTCTTCGGGTCGGCCGCGTAGTCCGCGAAGGGAATCTTCACGCGGGTGAAGCGCTTCTCGTCGTCGTCGAAGCGCACGGCGTGCAGGTCTCGGTTATGCGTGCCGCCGTGGTCATTGATGATCCACCAGTGGCTGCCCTCGGGAAGGTCCGCGCTGTTGCCGGGAAAGGCATACGTCTGCGCGGACGCGCCGAAGCCCAGGGTGGTGAAGGCCACGGCGGTGAGCCGGACCACGGAACGGAGGCGTGGGGACGGTGACATGGGGTGCTCCCGAGGAGTGACGCCCGGCGGCCGTGATGGCCATCCGGTTTCGCGCCTGCCCCCACTCAACGGAAATGCCCCTTTTTTCCCCTCACCCCCGCCGCGCGATTCAGACCATGCCGCCGTTGGCGCGGAGGACCTGCCCGTTGATCCACCCGCCCTCCGGGCCCGCGAGGAACGCGACGGACGCGGCGATGTCCTCCGGCGTACCCAGCCGCTCCAGCGGGTTCAGCTTCGCCATGCGATCCACCAGCTCCGGGGACTTGCCGTCGAAGAAGAGCTCGGTGGCGGTGGGGCCGGGCGCCACGCAGTTGACGGTGATGTTCCGGCCGCGCAGCTCCTTGGACAGGACGGCGCTCATCGTCTCCACGGCGGCCTTGGTGGCCGAGTAGACGCCGTAGTTCTCCATCCGCAGGCCAATGACGCTGGTGGAGAAGTTGATGACGCGCCCACCGTCGCGCAGGCGGCGCGCGGCTTCACGCAGGCCGTTGAACGTGCCCTTGATGTTGACGGCCACGTGCTGATCAAACAGCGCGTCGTCGAAGTCCGTGAAGCGGATGAACTTGCCGATGCCAGCGTTGTTCACCAGCACGTCCACGCCACCGAACGCTGCTTCCGCCGCGTCGAACATCCGGGGGAAGGCGGTGGGGTCGGCGACATCCGCCTGGATGCTCAAGGCCCGGCCCCCCGCTGCTTCAATCCTGCGCACCAGGGCCTCCGCCGCGTCCCGGCTGCCCGCGTAGTTGACGATGACGTTGAAGCCGTCGCGCGCGAGCCGCTCCGCCACCGCGGCGCCGATGCCGCGCGAGCCGCCCGTCACGAGGGCCGTCTTCTTCTGCTGGGTCTGGGTCGTCATGGGTCTTCTCCTCCGGGGTCCGCCGACGTCCGCGCTGGGGCGTCAGGTGAGGACAAGATGGACCTTTCCGCGCCACGGATAATCGGCTTTGTTTCGCCATCACTGTTCGACAGGGCGGACAATGGACCGGTTCGACGCCATGAAGGCCTTCACGCGCATCGTGGAGCGCCGGAGCTTCACGCAGGCCGCGAAGGACCTGGGCCTGCCGCGCTCGTCGGTGACGGACGCGGTGAAGCAGTTGGAGGAGCGGCTGGGCGTGCGACTGCTCCAGCGCACCACGCGGCACGTGAGCCCCACGTTGGACGGCGAGGCGTACTACCAGCGCTGCGTGTCACTGCTGGCGGACCTGGAGGAGGCGGACGCGGCGTTCGTGGGGGGCCAGCCGAAGGGGCTGGTGCGCGTGGACGTGCAGGGGACGCTGGCGCGCAGGGTGGTGCTGCCGCGGCTGCCGGAGTTCCTGGAGCGCTACCCGGGCATCGAGCTCTACATGAGCGAAGGCGACCGGCTGGTGGACCTGGTGCGCGAGGGCGTGGACTGCGTGCTGCGCGCGGGTGAGCCCAAGGACAGCGACATGGTGGCCCGCCGGGTGGCGCTGCTGGAGGAGGTGACGTGCGCGTCCCCGGCCTACCTGGCGCGGCACGGCGTGCCGGCGAGCATCGAGGCACTCCAGCACGGGCACCGCATGGTGGGCTTCCGTTCGTCGCTGACAGGGAGCCTGATTCCGCTGGAGTTCACGGTGGGCAGCGAGGTGCGCCACGTCGTGCTGCCCACCACGATGTCCGTGAACGGCGCGGAAACCTTCGTCGCCGCCGCGCGGCTGGGTCTGGGCCTCATCCAGGCGCCGCGCTACCGCCTGGAGGAGGACTTCGAGCGGGGCACGCTGGTGCCCGTGCTGCCCCAGCACCCACCGACGCCCACGCCCGTGTCCCTGATGTACCCACGCAACCGGCAGCTGTCCCCGCGCGTGCGCGTCTTCATCGACTGGCTGACGCGAGGCTTCACCGCGCCCTGAAGCTCGGAGCGCTCAGCGCAGCTTCAAGCCCTTGGGCCGGGCCTGCAGCCGGTCCACGTAGGCCTCCAGCTTCGGCCGCCCCGTCGCGCCGCCCTGCATGCGCTGGTAGATGAACATGGAGCCGATCATCACGTCCGCGGCGGTGAACCAGTCGCCGAAGAGATAGGGCCCGTCCCCCAGCTCACGCTCCATGGCGTCCAGCGTCTGCGCGTACTCCGTCCACCCGCGCTGCGGCAGCGTGGGGGCCTTGGCCATGTGGTCGCCCATCGACGGCTCCAGCTGCGACGTCGAGTACACCATCAGCGACAGGTACCGGCCGCGCTCGGGCGCATCCACCTTGGGCGCCAGCTTCGCCTGCGGGTACTTGTCCGCGACGTAGAGACAGAGGGCCGCGTTCTCGAACACGCGCGCCTCTCCGTCCACCAGCGCGGGCAGCTTGCCGGCGGGGTTCACCTTGAGGAACTCGGGCGACTTCTGCTCCCGCTTCTCCAGGTCGATGGGCACGATTTCGTACTCGACCCCCGCCTCATCGAGCATCCACTTGCCAATGACCGCCCGGCTGCGCGGATTGAAATAGAGCTTCATGCAGGCACCTTTCGTGAGCACCACGTGGAACCGCCCCCCGGACTCAACGCCCGGGGCGCGGACCGCATTCGCTCACATCCGGTGCGCCTATGGCACGGCCTTCGTCGCGGGCGGCCCGGACTGCTGCGCACCCAACTTCTGGAGCGCGGCCGCCGCGTTGGAGTTCTTCGGGTCCAGTTCCACCGCCTTGCGGTAGTTCACGCGCGCCTGCTCCTTGTCGCCAACCACGAGGTACGCCTCCCCCAGGCTGTCGTAGCCATTGCCCACCTGGGGGAACATCTCCACGTTGAGCTTGAAGATTTCAATGGAGTCCGCCGCGCGGCCCGTCCGGAGCAACTGGTAGCCCAGGCTGTTGAGCTGATCATCGGAGAAGTCATACGCGTCCGGCTTCGTGGCCTTCAGCTCGCGGTAGCGCGCGACGGTCTTCGCGATGGGCTCATTGTTGACCGTCATGCTCAGCATCTCCCGGATGCCCAACCGGGGCGCCTTGGGCGGGATGCCGTGGAGCACGCTGAAGAGGCCCGCGGCCAGCTCCTTGAGCTTGTCGCCGCGCGACGTGTTGTCCAGGAGGATGACCACCTCCTTGCCCACCGGCACGCGGTAGATGCGCGAGCTGAACCCGTTGATGCCGCCGCTGTGGCCATTGGTGGCGAGCACCGTCTTGCCGTCGTTCAACGGCAGCGGGTCCATGGTCAGGCCGAAGCCGTAGTCCTCCAGGCCGGGCGTGAACATCTTCTGCTTGAGGGCCTCCGGCAGGAGCTTGTTCTCGTAGAGCGCGCGGTCCCAGCGGTAGAGGTCCTCCACCGTCGAGTACAGCGACCCGGCGGCATGGGCCAGGGACATGTCAATGTAGGCGGCGTGGATGTAGCCGTCCGACGTGAGCTGGTGGCCGCTGGCCCGCTTGGGCAGCACCGTGGCGTAGACGTCGTAGCCGGAGTCCTTCATGCCCAGCGGCGTGAAGATGCGCTCCTGCACCGCCTGCGCGTACGTCTTGCCGGTCGCACGTTCGATGATGGCGCCCAGCAGGAAGTAGCCGGAGTTGCTGTAGGCGAACCTCGAGCCGGGCTCGAACTCCAGGTCACCGCTGGCGAACTGCTTCACGAAGTCCGCGACGGCGTAGGGATTGCGAGACACCTTGGAGAAGAAGTCCGCCGCGTTCGTGTAGTTGGGGATGCCGGACGTGTGGTTGAGCAGGTGCGTGAGGGTGACGCGCGAGCCCGTGTCCTTGCGGTAGTCCGGCAGGGCCGACACCAGCGTGTCGTCGAGCTTCAGCTTCCCCTCCGCGACCAGCTGGAGGATGACCATGGCGGTGAACTGCTTGGTCATGGAGGCGATGCGGAACTTCGTGTCCGGCGTGTTGGGCACGTTCCATTCGAAGTTGGCCTGCCCGTAGGCCTTCTTCAGGATGACGCCCTTCTCGTTGGCGACGAGCACCGCCCCGTTGAACTGGCGCATCTGGTGGTACTGCGTCAGCAACTTGTCCAGCTCCTGCTGTCGCGTCGCGGCACTGGCGGCGACGGGGATGAACAACAGCGCCACGGCCAGCAGGCGCAACGGGTTCCAGGTCATTCGGTCTCTCCCACGCATGAGCCTCCCTACGTCCCGTTGGCGGGACGATTGCATCCTCAGGCGGTATCGAAGCGGCGGAAGAACCAGCGGTTGAGCACCACCGCGCAGCCCAGGTACAGCGCCACCAGTGCGCCCAGCGATACGAGGATGGCGGGCGGCGGCGGCACGAAGCCGAAGTAGTGCCCCAGTGGCGTGAAGGGCAGCACGCAGGCCACCGCCACCACGCCCAGCGACGACAGCACCAGGAGCCGCGCGGGGGGACTGCGCGCCACGCCGCCCCGGGTGCGGATGATGAAGATGACCAGCACCTGCGTGGTCAGCGACTCCATGAACCAGCCCGTCTGGAAGAGCGGCGCCCCGGCGTGGAAGACGTGCAGCAGCACCGTGAAGGTGGCCGCGTCGAAGAGCGAGCTGAGCGTGCCGAACACCGCCATGTAGAGGCGCACGAAGCGCAGGTCCCAGCGCGTGGGCCGCGAGAGCTGCGCCGAGTCCACCGTGTCCAGCGGGATGGCCAGCTCCGACACGTCGTACAGCATGTTGTTGAGGAGGATCTGGATGGGCAGCATGGGCAGGAACGGCAGCACCAGCGACGCCAGGGCCATGCTCAGCATGTTGCCGAAGTTGGAGCTGGTCCCCATGCGGATGTACTTCATGACGTTGCCGAAGGTGCGCCGCCCCTCCAGGACGCCCTCGTGCAGGACGCCCAGCTCCTGGCGCAACAGCAGCAGCGCCGCGGCCTCGCGCGCGACGTCCACCGCGCCCGCGACGGAGATGCCCACGTCCGCCTCGTGCAGCGACGGCGCGTCGTTGATGCCGTCCCCCAGGTAACCCACCACGTGGCCGCGCTGTCTGAGCGCGCGCAGGATGCGGCTCTTCTGCGAGGGGGACACGCGCGCGAAGACGGTGGTGTCCTCCGCCCGCGCGCGCAGGCCCGGGTCGTCCAGCAGGGCCAGCTCCGCGCCGGTGAGCACGCCTTGCACCTCCAGCCCCAGCTCCTGGCAGACGTGCACCGCCACCCGCGCGTTGTCGCCCGTCACCACCTTCACCGCGATGCCCGCCTCACGCAGCGCCGCCAGCGCGGGCCGGGAGCTCTGCTTGGGCGGATCCAGGAAGGAGGCGAAGCCCGCGAAGACGAGTCCCGTCTCGTCCTCCGGGGACAGCCGCCCATCCTGGGACGGGACGTCGCGCCAGGCGAGCCCCAGCACCCGGAAGCCCTGTTCGCCCAGGGCGTCGGCGCGGGCTTGCAGCTCCTCCCGTGCGGCCACGTCCAGGGCTCGCGGCGGCCCCTCCGGGACTTCACACGCTTCGCAACGGGACAGCAGGGCCTCCGGCGCGCCCTTCACCACCAGGACGCGGCGGCCGTCCTTCTCCAGCAGCACGGACACGCTGCGGCGCTCGAAGTCGAAGGGCAGCTCGTCCTGCTTGCGCCAGCCCTGCGTGCACTCCACGCCCCGGGCCAGGATGGCCTCGTCCATGGGGCTGCGCAGGCCGGTGGCGAAGTGGCTGTTGAGGCAGGCCCACGCGAGGGTGCGCTCGCTGTGCTGGGAGGTGGCGTCCTCGGTGCGCTCCAGCCGGATGTTCGCCTCCGTGAGCGTGCCCGTCTTGTCGGTGCACAGCACGTCCATGCAGCCCAGGTCGTGCACCGCGCTCAGCCGCTTGACGATGACGTCCTGGTCCGCGAGCCGCAGGGCGCCCCGGGCGAGCGTCACCGAGACCACCATGGGCAGCAGCTCCGGCGTGAGCCCCACCGCCAGGGCCATGGCGAAGAGGAAGGACTCCAGCAGCGGACGCTCCAGGGTCAGGTTCACCAGGAGCACGAACAGCACCATCAGGACCGTGAGCCGCATCAGCATCACGGAGAAGCGGCGCGTGTCCCGCTCGAAGGCGGTGGAGGCGACGGGCGCGTCCAGGCCCCGGGCGATGCCGCCGACCTCGGTGTCGCGGCCGGTGGCGAACACGAGCGCGCGGCACGTGCCTGCCAGCACCGACGTGCCGGCGAAGACGGTGTTGCCCACCTCCGCGAGCGGTGCGTCCGCGGACGCGAGGCCCGGCGCCTTCTCCACGGGGTAGGGCTCGCCGGTGAGCAGCGACTCGTTCACGGACAGCGCGTGTGATTCCAGGAGGCGCGCGTCCGCGGGGACGCGGCTGCCGGTGGCCAGCAGGACCATGTCCCCGGGGACGAGCTCCGTGGCGGGCCGCTCCTGCTCCACGCCGTCGCGCAGCACCCGGGCGCGCAGGGCCACGGCGCCGCGCAGGCGCTCCGCCGCGTTGCTGGCGCGGTGCTCCTGGACGAAGTCCAGCGTCACGCTGATCAACACGATGACGGCGATGATGGCGGAGCTGGTCAGGTCATGGACGACGGCCGAGATGCCGCACGCCACCAGCAGCACCAGCACCAGCGGGTTGCCCAGCCGCAGCAGCAGCTCCAGCGGGAGCGGCCGGCGGCGCCGGGACTCCAGCTCATTGGGGCCCAGGGACTCGAGCCGCGCCTCGGCTTCCTGTGGGGTCAGTCCCTGTGAGGTGCTGCCCAGCCGGGCGAGGAGGGACTCGGCCGGCTCGCTCCAGGCGGGTGGCCCTTCGCGCTTCGGTGCTGGCCTCCGCCGGGAGTGGCGCGGGGGACGAGCCACGGGCCTGGTGCCCTGGCCGCTCGAGCGTTCGGCGCCCATCCTCGCAACGTGGACAGTGTCCTCCGGGGTGACCAGCCGCCAGCGCGGAGCAGGGGCGCGGCGCTCGGAGGGACGGCCCCGTGCCCTAGCTGGCGTCGTCTCTCTTGAAGGAGAGGACCAAGGCCCCGTCCAACGCCTGGAGGAAGCGGATCGCGAGCGGCAGTGCGACGCGGCCTCCCACGCCGCCGCCCTCCACGAACACCGCGAAGCCGATGCCGTCACGAACGCCGACGAACCACGCGTGGGTTTCGGGCGGCACGGACAAGCCGAACTCCGCCGTGCCTGTCTTGCCCATGAGGCCCGGCATGCTTGCGGCGGACTTCGCCGTGCCGTCCGTCACCACCGAGCGCATCAGGTCGCGGAGCATGGCCGTCGTGCCCGCGCCCAGCCGCGCCTCCGGGCCGGGCTCCGCGTCCGCGAGC
Organism: Corallococcus sp. AB045; assembly: GCF_003668895.1. NCBI lineage: Bacteria > Pseudomonadati > Myxococcota > Myxococcia > Myxococcales > Myxococcaceae > Corallococcus > Corallococcus sp. AB045. The sequence continues at coordinate 18,142 of NZ_RAWN01000046.1, read as the reverse complement.
AGGCGCGGCGCGTGCCAGACGCCGGTGGCCGCCGCCGACACGACGGTGGCCATGTGCAGCGGCGTGACCAGGACGCGGCCCTGGCCCATGGCGTCCGCCGCACGCTCGGCGTCGTCTTTCGGCGGGGGGAAGGTGGCGCCCGGTGACGGCAGTCCCACGTCGTAGGGCACCCCGAAGCCGAAACGCCGGGCCGCGTCCTCCAGCACGCGGGGGTCCAGCTTCGCCGCGAGCTGGATGAACGTCGTGTTGCACGACAGCGCGAACGCCCGCCGCAACGTGGTGGTCCCCAGCACCTCGGATTCGAAGTTGCGGAAGCGCTTGCGGCCCACCGTCACCTCCAGGGGACAGTCCACGCGGGAGTCCGGCTTCAGGCCGCTTTCGAGCAGCGCCGTGGCGGTCACGAGCTTGAACGTGGAGGCCGGGGGATAGCGCCCCATCAGCGCGCGGTGCCACCCCTCCCCGAGCGGCCGGCTGGCCATCGCCAGCACCTCGCCCGTCTTCGTGTCCACCGCGACCAGCGCGGCGGGCTGGGTGACGTCCACGAGCGCCGCCTCCGCCGCATCCTGCACGTCCATGCGCAACGTGGTGCGGACATCGCGGCCCGGCTCTCCGTCGAAGCGGTACAGCAGCTCGCCGCCACCGGCACGGCGCTGGAGCCGCACCTCACCGGAGGGACGTCCCGCCAGCGTCCGCTCCTGCGCGCGCTCCAGGCCGGACAGGCCCACCACGTCGCCCGGCTGGTAGGGCTGGCCCAGCGACTGGAGCGCCTCCGCCGTGATTTCCCCTACGCGGCCCAGCGTGTGCGCGGCGAAGCCCTCCGCGGGGCTGAGGCGCGCGGGCTTCTTGCGGAAGAAGATGCCGGGCACCGGCGCGAGCACGGGGCGAAGCTGCTGGTAGCGCTCCGGGCGCACGTCGATGAACGCGAGGAACTGCTCGGGTTGCGCGCTCGATGCATTCAGCGCGGCGAGCACCTTCGCGGGGTCCACGCCGAGCTGCGACTGGAGCACGCTGGCCACGGCCGCGCGGTCCTTCACCCGGCCCGGCATCACGCCGATGCGAATCACCTCTCCCGGAACGGTGAGCGGCTCCCCATTCGCATCGAGCAACCCGGCGCGAGGGCCCCAGCTCCGCGTGCGGCCGAAGCGGTCTCCGGGCCGTGCGTCCGGATGGAACACCTCCGGCGTCCAGCGCAGGCTCCAGCGCTTGCTCCGGAGCACGAAGCGCAGGCGGGACTCGACCTCCCAGTCACCCAGTCCGCGCAGCGTGTGCACGCCGTGGAACCTCACCACCGCCGTGGTGGCGTCCTGGGACTCGAGCACCACCTGGTCGAAGCGCGAGGCGATGACGCCCAGGTCCTGCCTCCAGCGCGCGTGCTGCGCGTCGAAGTCCTGGGGCGCGTCCACGAGCCCCTGGCGCTGCGCGGCCACGTCGTTGCGTGCCCAGGCCTCCAGGTACCGAAGGGCCAGGTCCTCGGCGCCTCCGGGCACCACGGCAGGCGTGGTGGGCGCGGCGGGCTTCGTGGCTCGCGGCGCGCACGCGGGAAGCAGCAACAGGAGGCAGAGCCCCACCCAGGAAATGACCGCCCGTCCGTACACGCGCCCTCGTCTACCGCGCCCTCTTCGCCGAGGCGAACATCCGGCGGTTCTGAACTTCATCTGGACCGACTGTCGGTCCACCGCGCGCACGCACAGCGTGGCTCAGCGGACCGTCTGCACCTGGGTCTTGCTCGCGCCGTCGCCCGTCGCCGTGATGGTCAGCGGGCCGGCGGTCGCGGCGCGGAAGTAGAAGATGCCTTCGCGCTGCTCGTTCTTGAGGCTCACCACCGACACGGGCTCATCCGCGCAATCCGACCGCAGGTGGAAGGTCGCGCCCGGATCCGACGCGGCCAGCGTCACCTCCGGCACGGACAGCGGGGCCAGGTTGCCCATCAGGTCCCAGCCCTGCACCACCAGCTCCTCCGAGCATGTCTCCGCCTCCAGGGTCCGCTCCGGAGTGACGAAGCCCACCTGACGACCAGCTCCCTGCGTCTCCACGTCCACGGCGACGGCGTTCTCGTACACCTCGCCGTTGTACCCGTCACCGGTGATCCGGTTGCGGCTGATGAGGTTGGCGGTCCCGTTGTCATAGATGGCGGCCTGGTAGGAGGTGTTGGTCAGCTTCGCCTTCGTCAGCGTGTTGCCGAGCACCTGGATGCTCTGGGGCTCAGCGGGAGGCGTGAAGCCATCATCCACCGCCTGGGACAGGTCGACGCCGACGTCGTTCTCCTCCAGTTCGTTGTCCTCGATGCGCAGGTCGTGGCACAGCTCCCGCCTCGGGCCGTAGTACTCGCCGCCCACCACCAGGATGCCGGAGCCCGTGGCCGCACGCTTCGGGTCCCCGTCCCACAGGTACGCATTGCCGTGCACCCGGTTCCCCGCCACCTGCCCGGAGACGCCGTATGCGAGCTGGATGCCGATGCGCGCGATGCGGTCGGTGGGCGCCAGGCCATCGATGACGTTGTCCTCCATCGTCACCTCGACCCGCCCCTGCACCGCCACGCCCACCTTCTGGTAGCCCGTCAGCTCGCTGTCCCGGATGACCAAGGTCACCGGCGTGGCCCCCGCCGCGCTGTTGCGCACGTCGATGGCGAAGCCCTCCTGGCATCCGCTGCTGCCTCCCTGGTTCAGGTCCTTCACCGCCGTGTTCTCGATGGTGCTGCTCGCGTCCTCCAGCAGGATGCCGCGCAGCCGGTCCACGCCCTCGTCACACACGTCCGACAGGTTGCGCGCCGTCACCGTCACGTCGCGCACGTTCGCCACCGCGCCCCGGTTGCGAAGCACCGCGCCCTTGTAGTTGTCCCCCGCCCCGTCCTCGGACGCGGTCAGCGTGCGCCCGTCCCCGTTGAACGTGAAGCCGTCCGGGATGAACACCGCGCTCTGCACCACGCAGTCCTCGCGCAGCGTCACCTGTCCGGGCGACAGGGTGATGGCGCAGGCGGTCTCTCCCGGGCCGCAGCGACGGCCCATCCAGGTCACGGGGAAGGAATGCCGCGAGCTCGCGCCCGAGGCGTTCGTCACCACCAGCTCCACGGTGGGCGTCACGTCCGTCGGCACGCAGGAGAGCTCCGTCCAGTCCACCGTGCTCGTCGCGCCAGTCCCCACAGGCGTGCCGAGCGCGCCCACGTTTGACGCCCAGGCGAACGTCATCGCCTCGGCGCGCGGATCCATCGCTTCCACCGTGAACGTCACGCGTTCGCCCGCGAGCGCGCTCGTGGCGGACTGCGACGCGGTCTTCACGATCGGCGGCGCCTCCGCCCGCACGCACAGATTCACGAGCTGCTCCGTGCTTCCACCAAAGCTGTCCGTCACGGCGCCCTTCAGCTGACAGCCGCAGTCCAGGGGCGCCGCCGTCGGAGTGAAGGAGGGATTGGCCCGGGTGACACCCTCGAAGGTGCCTTCGCACGTCGCGCTCCAGGCGTAAGTGAGCGCGTCTCCGTCCTCGTCCGTCACCGTCGCCTGGACCTGGAAGGGAGTGCCCAGCATGACCCGCTGGGGCTCTCCGGCCACGGCGGCCACGGGCGAGCGGTTGAACCACGTCTTCCGCAGCGACGCGGGCCCGCGCACGGTGCCCACGCCGATGTGGAACTGGAGCGTGGACTCCGCGCCCTGTGCGTCCGTGACCCGCAGGAGGATCAACGCGTCATCCTTGAGGGTCGGGTCGTATCCGGTGCCAGCATCGGGGACCGGCGGGCGCGCTGCTGTCCATTCACAGGTCGCGTCCTCGCAGGCGAGCACCCCGCCAGAGGCGGTCCATTCATAGGTCAGCGCCCCCTCCTCCTGGTCACTCACCTGCGCGCTCAACGCCACGGTGTCGCCAGGAGCCACGATGCCGCTTTGCGCCCGCACCGCGTGGATGCGAGGCGCATGGTTGGCCAGCCCTGGCGCGCCAGACTCCGGCAGGGGCACCAGGACCAGGAGCGCCTCCCCATACAGCGGCAGCTTCACCCCGGCATCCACACTCAGGGGAGCAATCCCCGCCTCCGTGGAATCCCGGGCGGTCACGGCCAGCTGGAGCTCCTCCTCGGGAGACTCCGGCTTCACGACAGCCGACCACGCGATGCCGCCATCCGGATCCGTCGCGGACGTCAGCGCCTTCGTCTCCGTGGTGCCCGACGCGTGCGTCACCGAGGCCGTCACCTCGATGACCTCCAGGGACCGGGGCGGCGCGACCACGAGCCGCGCACCACCGGCCAGCGGCGCCGTGAAGGCGGGCTCCTCCTCCACGCAACCGAACGTGCTCAGCAGCAACAACCCCACGAGGTGCAACACACGGGCGGGTTTCAGGGTCACGGCATCCTCGGGGAAGGCGGACGGGATGAGAACGATACCGGCTCATTCCCACCCGTCCAATCCACGGGACCCGCCGCCCCTGTGCGCACCACACGCCGTCCAATGCCTGCCAATCCCCCGCGACCCGAGGGCCGGTGCTACGGCAATCCTTGCTCGGCGCTGTACGGCTCGACCGGTCGTTGCCCAGCTCCGCTCCGGCAGGAGGGCTTCACACCGCGACGGCGAAGTCCTCTCGCGAGCGTTCGCGCCACCCTCCCGCCGCATGGTCCCGGACCGCATCGCGGTGCTGCATTCCACCGAGTGCACCCGCCCGAGTCCCGCCGTCCCCAGCCCTGGCCCATCCGGCTCGCCCACTGGGCCAACGTGCCGCTGCTCGCCATCCTCGCGGCCAGCGGGTTGCAGATCCTCGTCGCGTATCCGCTCATGGGAGCTCGCGGGAGGCCCTTCGCGCTCTATCCCTTCCAGGACGCCGTGCCGCCGTCGTGGCTGCGCCTGGGGGACTGGCTCGCGGGGGCGCGCAGCTGGCACTTCGCGTTCGGCTGGTTCCTGGCCCTCAACGGGCTCGTCTACGTGCTCTACCTCGCGCTCAGCGGCGAGTGGCGCCGCCGCCTGTTCCTCCCGCGCCGCGACACGCGCGATGCCCTGGCCACGCTCGCGTACTACCTGCGGCTGCGCCCCGCGCCCGCGCAAACGGGGCTCTACAACGGGCTCCAGCGGCTGGCGTACAGCGCCACGCTGCTCATGGGCGCGCTGTCCGTCCTGTCCGGGCTCGTCCTCTACAAGCCCGTGCAGCTCCAGTGGCTCACGGCCCTCTTCGGTGGCTACGACCCCGCGCGCTTCGTGCATCTGCTGCTGCTCGCGCTGTTCGCGTTCTTCACCGTGGGCCACGTCATCCTGGTCGCCCTGCACCCGCGCACCTTCGGGGAGATGATCACCGGCGGGAGGAAGCCCGATGTCTGAGCGCGTCCTCACCCGCCGCCGCGTCCTCCTGGGCGCCACCGCACTCGCCACCAGCGCCTGCGACTCCCAACGTCCGCGCGCAGGCTTCCTCGGCGTGATGGACCGCTTCAACGAGCGCGCCCAATCCGCCCTCTTCCACCCCAGCCGGCTCGCCCGCGAAGAGCCCGTCGAGCAGCTCACCCCGCCCGGCGACTTCCCCCAGTACTTCCTCTCCGAAACCGTGCCCCTGGCCCCCGCTGGCTGGCGGCTGGAGGTGGGCGGGCTGGTGGCCCGGACGCGCGCCTTCACGCTGGAGGAATTGCAGCGGCTGCCCCGGACCGACTACCGGATCCGCCACCACTGCGTGGAGGGCTGGAGCGCGGTGGCGTCGTGGCACGGAGTGAGCCTCCGCGACCTGGCGCAAGCCGTGGGCGCGGACACGCGCGCGGGGTTCGTGGAGTTCCGCTCGTTCGACCAGGGCTACTACTCGTCCTGGGACGCGCCGAGCGCGCTGCACCCGCAGACCGTGCTCGCGTATGGCATGAACGGAGCGCCGCTCATCCCCGGCCACGGCGCGCCGCTGCGCCTCTATTCGGGCGTGAAGCTGGGCTACAAGATGGTGAAGTACCTCACCACCGTGCGCTTCCTCCCGGAGGCCACGGGGGGCACCTGGGAGGACCGGGGCTACGAGTGGTTCGCCGGCGTGTAGCGCACGCCTTCAGCGCTTGGAGTTCACGACACCCGGCAGGAACGGCGTGAAGCCGCGCTTGCGCAGGCTCTCGCGCTCGGCGAGCAGGGCCGCCAGGGCGGCCTCGCGCGTGGGGAAGTGGTTCACCGCGGCGCCGTTGATGACGCCGCTGGTGCCAATGTACATGAGCGTCATCTCGTCGCCGCCGTAGCGGTACGAGCGGTGCGTGTTGCGCTCCAGCACCTCGCGGCGCACCTTGCCGAAGGTGCGTCCCGCCGTGTGGCGGACGATGAGCCCACTCAGGTTGATGAGCAGGTCCACCCGGCCGTTGAACTTGGCGAACTGCGCCTCCACCTCGTCCCGCCAGCGAAACACGTCCTCGTCCGACACCAGGATGCAGTCGGTGAAGTGCGCGGTGACGACGTCGTGCTCGGCGTCGCGCTCGAACGACATACCCCAGGCCATGGCACGTCCTCCTTCAGGCCTGCGCGGTGTTGCCCGCGAGGAACGCCGACACCAGCGCGGCCGTCTCCGCCGGACGCTCCACCTGGGGGTAGTGCCCCGGCCCCGGCAGGTGCGTCATGCGCGCGTTCTGGATGAGCCCCACCACCGCCTGCTTGAGGAACACGGGCGGCAGGAACGGATCATCCGTGGCCACCACCAGCGTGGGCGCGGTGATGGCGGACAGCCGGTGCGCGAAGCCGCCCGCCGTCCAGGAATCGAAGCACTGCTCGATGGCGTCCTTCGACACCGCGCCCGAGTCCTTCAGCAGGACCTCCAGCGACTCCGGCGACAGCTGCTTGCAGGCCAGGCCCAGGATGGTCTTCTGCTTCTCCCGGTCCCCCGCGGAGGTGCGGAACAGCCCGGCCGCGTCCGGAGGCAGGGGCAGCCCCGACGCGGGCACGGTGTTGAGCAGCACCAGTCCGCTGACGCGCGAAGGCGACTCCGCCGCCACCCACTTGGCGATCTGCCCACCCATGCTGTGGCCCACCAGCGCGAAGCGCTGCGCCTTCGCGTGGTCCGCCACCGCGAGCACGTCCTTGGCGTACTGCTCCAGCGTGTACCCCGACGCCGGCCGTCCGGACGCCCCGGTGCCCCGGTGGTCCGGGACGATGAGCCGCAGGCCGGTCATGTCCAGCTTCTCCAGCATCGAGTCCCACACCGCGCCGGACACCATCCACCCGTGCACCAGCACCACGTCGCGAGGACCGTCCCCGAACACCCGGTAGTTCAGGGGTGTTCCATCCGTCGCGGTGGTCGTGGGCATGGGGGCTGTCCTCTTCGGGGGGAAAGACTGAGAAGTCACGTCTTGCAGGGGAGGCGTAGCAAGCCACGAGTGGGGCATGGCCGTCCACCTGCTCGAGGGTTGCCTGACGGTCCGAGGGGCGAGCTGTCCTGACGGGTAGGTGCACGTGGAGGGAATGAAGGGTGGGAGCGGGTGCGCGCTTACGGCAGACTCGGGTGCGTCATGACGGATGGACGCAGCGGGACGACGGGAGCGAAGCGCACGGTGTACTGCGAGGACGCGCTCGCGTGGCTGGACGCGCGGCCGGTGTTGGAGGGGTGCTCGATGGTGGCGTCGATGCCGGACGTCTCCGAGTTCCCGCAGCTCACGGTGCCCCAGTGGAAGGACTGGTTCGTGGGGGCGGCGGCGAAGGTGTTGTCGCGGGTGCCGGCGGATGGGGTGGCGGTGTTCTACCAGTCCGACGTGAAGAAGGACGGGGCGTGGGTGGACAAGGGCTACCTGGTGTCGAAGGCGGCGGAGGCCGCGGGGTGCGACACGCTCTGGCACAAGGTGGTGTGTCGCAGAACGCCGGGGACGGTGACGTTCGGGAGGCCGGCGTACTCGCACCTGCTGTGTTTCAGCCGGGGGTTGAAGACGGACGCGGCGAAGTCCACGGCGGACGTGTTGCCGGACCCCGGAGAAGTGACGTGGACGCGAGGCATGGGGCTCAACGCGTGCCTCGTGGCATGCCGCTTCATCCTGGAGCAGACGCGCACACGCACGGTGGTGGATCCATTCTGCGGCCACGGCACCGCGCTCGCGGTGGCCAACGCCCTGGGCCTGGACGCGGTGGGCGTGGAGTTGAGCCGCAAGCGAGCACGCCGCGCGAGGAACCTCCAGGCGGCGTGGACGGGCGGGAAGCTGGTGCTGTCCAGTGCGAGCGGTGACGGAGACGAGTCATCGCCGGGTGGAGACGACGAAGCCTGACGGCTCAGGCGTCGTCCTCGAAGGATGCGCGCAGGTGGCTCAAGGGCAGGAACAGCCGCTGGGGCCACTCCGGCGCTCCGGGCCTGACGCCAATGAGCGGCCGGTAGCCGAAACGCGAATAGAAGCGGGCCGCGAACGCATCCTTCGCATCCACGATGACGAGCACGACGCCCGCGTTCTCGCCGATGGCCAGGGCCCGGCGGTGTGCGTCGTCCAGCAGCTGTTCGCCCACACCCGCGCCCCGGACCCGCGAGTCCCGGGCAAGCCGTCCGACGATGACCGCCGGAAGGGGATAGCGAGGCAGACGCTTGACGACCGCTTCCGGCGCTTCGTCGCGCGACACCTGCCCCACGGAGAGCGTGTAGTACCCGAGCACGCGGGGCCAGTCGGGCCGGGTGTCCGGACGGCGCAGCACCCAGGTGCGGCTGACGTCGCGGCGCTGGTTCTGGCCCGCGTCCTGCCAGAAGAAGCGGTTGAGCGCCTCGTGCTCGCACTGGAAGCCACTGGCCGCGTCCTCGCGGGTCAGCGCTTCCGTGAACGGCGCGGGAATGACCGGGGGCTTGCGGCTCAAGGACGCTCGCGACGGCGACGGCGGGAGAGCTCACGGAGCGCGCGCGACGGCTTCGGGGGTGCAGCCACCGCCTTGACCACCCGGTCGAAGTCCTTCGCGGGCAGGACGATGGACTCCTCGTCCATCGCCTTCCACTCCAGCCGGGTCAGCGCTGGAGAGCTGTATTCGCGCAGGGGCTGTCCGGGCTGGAGCGGCACGAAGGCGAGCCGCGAGCCCCGGCGCGCCTCCAGCACCACCTTGTCCAGCAGGCTGATGGCCTCGGTGATGATCTCCGAGACGTCCCCACCCAGCTCGCGCCGCAGCCGTTGGACCTGCTCCATGACCGGGTCGGAAACGGTGGGTTGCAATCGATGGGACATGGCGAGCACTCCTGACTCACTTCTGATGCGGAAGTGAGTCACTTAGTCCTCGCGCTTCGGAGATGCAATCAGGCCGCTTGCGCTCCCGCGAGCGCCTGGGCCACGTCCTTCTCCAGCTGGGTGAGGAACGTCTCGAACAGGCGCTCCTCCAGCGCGAGCGCGGGCTCCAGCGTCGTGCCCACCTTCTCCAGGCGCTCCATGCACGCGTCCTCGATGGCGCGGCGGTGGGACTGCTCCTCCACCACCACGCGCCCCAGCTCCTCGCGCACCACTGCGTGCCGCGTGGCCGCCTTGTAGAGCGGATAGAGCACCATCGCCCGGCGCTCCACCACCGACGTGGTGAGCAGGTAGTGCAGGTACACGTCCGTCGTCCCCGTGACGCCCGTCACCCACTCCGCCAGTTGCCGATCCAACGACTGGAACCACGCGGACGCCGCGCCCACGCTCAGGAACTCCGTCACGTCCTCGCGGCCCGCGACCTCACAGGCCAGGCGCTTGAACGTGAACGCGTGGCGCGTCTCGTCCGCCAGGTGCCCCAGCACCTCCATCGACGGGTGCCGGTCCGCCACCGTGCGCGAAATCTTCCGCGCCCCGATGAACTCCAAGAGCGACAACGTGTGCAGCCACCGCACCTCCAACTCCGGAACCTGGGCCAGCTGCCGCAACACCGTCTGGATTCTGTCACGCATGGGGCGCCCCTCTATCGCGCCCCGCACGCCCTCCCAAGCACTGTCGCTCCGGACAGGAGTCATCACGCTCCCTGACCGGGAAGCCAGGGACGGCGGACTGGCCAACAATGTCCATGCCCCCGCGTTTGACCGGGGAGCCCCCGTCGCTTTTGCTTCTCCGTGTCGAGGGCTGTGCCTGGTGCCGGGGGGTTGACCAGCATGCGTCCATATCGCGGAGACCTTCATCCGTCCGGGCCCCGTCCTGCCCGCGCCGCCGTGTCCCGGTCCGGCACCGGAGCGCGCGCATGAAGTCCCCGCCCCTGTCCTCCTGCCAGGGAGTGACGGCCTTCCGCCGCTGGATGCGCGCCCAGGACGCGGGCCGGCTCCTCGCGTCCCTGCGTGCGCGCCCCCTCGCGGGCTACCTCCTCCGGGGCTCGGCGCTCGTGGGCGCGGTCGCGTGGGCACCCGGCGCCCACCCCTTCTTCGCCGTGCCCTTCACCCCCGCGCTCGCGTGCTTCCTGCCCGGCGCCGTCCACCGCGTCGCCTTCGCCTGCGTGCACGCGCGCCACCGGCGCGTGGGGGCCGGGAGCTGGCTCGCGTGGCTGCCGGGCCTGGCGCTGGAGCACTTCTTCCTCGCGGGCCTCACCGCGCTCGCCGCGCCTCGCGGAGCGCTCGTCCTCGGCGTGCTGCTCATCGGCACCTCGGCGGTGCACGGCCGGCGCTACCGGGTGACGTGGCGCGAGCCCTTCCTCATGGTCGGCACGCTCGTGGCCCTGCTGGGCGCGGCGGCCCTGGCGTGGCACTCCCAGAACGGGCTGCTCCTCGCCGTCGTGGGCCCCGCGGCCCTCGTCGCCCAGCTGTACCTGGGCTCGCTCGCCATGCGCTACGACCAGGCCCGCTCGGACGCGGACCGCCTGCGCGCCGCCGTGCACGCGCAGCTCGTGGAGCAGCAGGAGCGCGACGTGGGCCGCCTCACCCAGGCCATGGCGGAAATCCTGGGCCACCAGCAGGGCATGGACCAGGCGCTGCACGAAGCCGGCACCGCCGCGGACATGATGAAGGCCTTCGGCACGCAGCGCGGCGTGCTCGCGCGCACCGGCTTCGAGGACCAGGCCCGCCAGCTCCAGGACAGCCTGCGGCAGCTCCAGGAGATGGTGAAGGAGGTGCGCGCCAAGAGCCGCCGCTTCGCCGGCACGGAGCCGGAGGCCGTGGACCTGGGACTGGTGCTGGAGTCCGTGCAGGCCCAGGTGTCCCTGCGCTTCCCCGACGTGGACATCCACGTGGAGATGCAGATGTCGCGGCCGCCTCGAGCGCTCCTGCGCGGCGGGCCGCTCACGCTGCGCCGGGTGGTGGAGAACCTGGTTGTCAACGCATGCGAGGGCAATGGCGAACAGGGCGCGTCCCGGGTCTTCATCCGAGCGCGCACCGAACCCCTCAGCGGACGCCTGGAGGTGGAGATCGAGGACGACGGACCTGGCTTCCCTCCGGAGCGCCTCAACGCGCCCGCGGAGGAGCTCTACACGACCAAGTTCCAGGGCACGGGACTGGGCCTCTACACCAGCGAGTGCCTGCTCCGCGCCAGCGGAGGCCTGCTGCACCGGCACAACGGACCGGGCGGCGGCGCCCTGCTCCGCATCCTGCTGCCCCGGGAGTACCCATGAAGCCCCTCAGCGCCCCCACCCTGACGCCGTCCACGACCCTGACGCGCGGGCGCGACGCGAATGAGGCGGTGGCCCCGTCCAGAGGCCCGCCCCTGCTCACCCTGTTCGACGTGCGCGCCTACCATGAAGCCCTCGCCGCGCGCGGCCTCGCGCGCCAGGGCACGAGTCCGCGCGTGTACTGCCACACGGGCCTGGTGGACCGGCTGCCTCCGCCCGGCACGCCGGGGCCGGAGCTGCGCGAGCGGCTGAGGGACTCGCAGGAAGCGATGCTCGCGGAGCTGGCACGCGCCATGGGCCCCTTCCCGGACGGCGGTGAGGTGCTCGACATGGGCAGCGTGCTGGGCGGCAGCGCGCTGTACTGGGCCCAGGAGCACCGCGCGCGCGTGACGGCGATGGTGACCGTGCCCACGCACCTGGAGCAGGTGCGCCGCTTCGTGCACGAGGCGGGCATGGGCGCGCACGTGCAGGTCCGGCAGTGCACTGGCGAGCCGCCCCGGACCCGCGAGTGCTACGACGCCGTCATCGCCGTGGAGAACACCTGCGCCCTGCCCCGCGCGGAGTGGCTGCGCGGCATGCACGCCCGGCTCAAGCCCGGCGGCATGCTCGCCGTCGCGGACTGCTTCTGGGTGCGGCCCAACGCCGTGCATCCCTCCGAGAACGCGTGGAGCCGGCACCTGGGCAGCGTGAACGCGTTCCTCGCCGACGCGCGCGATGCGGGCCTGGAGCTGGAGGCGCACGACGACGTGTCCGCGCAAGCGGTGGGCTTCTGGACGCTGGGCTCGGAGCTGCGCGTCCACGAGCACCTGGCCCGTGCGCCCACGGACGCGCACAGCCTGCGCGCCGCGCTCAACGCCGTGCGCACCGAGTCGCGCCGCGAGCACCTGTGGCTGCAACAGGGCCTGCTGGATGGAGGCCTGGAGTACGCGCTGCTCGTGCTGCGCCGTGAGGCCTGATCCATCATTCCCGGGCATGCGGCCTGGCGGGCCCCTGCCCCATGGCACGTGGGGAGGGCGGCCCGGCGGCGTGCAGCCCCCGGACGATGTCCCTGCGTCGCCGCACCCCCAGCCTTGGGTTCGTCACACCAACAAGGGGGGTCGAGCATGAAGGGTTTCACGCGATGGATGGTGCTGGGGGCGGTGGCGGGCGCGCTGGCCCTGACCGGGTGCCAGAGCAAGGACCGCTCGCAGGAGAACATGGGCGGCGGGACGGGAGGCTCCGGAAGCACCCAGGGGACCCAGGGCACCGAGCCCGGCATGGGTGCGGGGCATGAACAGAGCACGAGCCCGCCCCCGAGCCAGGGCGAAGGTTCGACGATGGACCAGGGCATGGGCGGATCCGGCCACGACGCGGGCACGGGCGGATCCGGCTACGACTCGGGCACGGGTGGCTCCGGCTACGACTCGGGCACGGGCGGCTCCGGCATGGAGGAGGGCACCGGCACCGGCATGGAGGGCTCCGGTGGCTCGGGCAGCACCACCGGCGGCAACACCGGCTCCGGCACGGTCCCCGAGCCCACCCGCTAGGCACTGAGCCTCGGGACGGCGCGGGCGTGCCCTGGTGGCGCGCCCGCGCCCCTCCTCGAATCTTCATCAGCGCCCGCGTTGCCGGGCACCCAGGAAGCGCAAGAGGGCTGGACGCGCATCCAACGTGCCGGATTTCCACCGGTGAACTCCCCGTACGACCTGGGGACATGTCCTGTGTCCACAGGCGCATCACACCTGGGGGCGGGAAAGTCGAGGGACGACGGGACTCGGGTACGGTGCCCGCACGATGCGCTTCTCCTTCGTGCACGCTGCGGATCTCCATCTGGACACGCCGTTCCGGGGAGTGGCCACGCACGGCCCGCTCCTGGAGCGCTTCCAGCAGTCCACCTTCCACGCGCTCGCGCGCATCGTGGACGTGTGCCTGCGCGAGCGTGTGACGTTCCTCCTGCTGGCCGGGGACCTGTTCGACGTGAAGGACCGCTCGGTGCGCGCGCGGCTGGCCCTGCGCACGGAGCTGTCGCGGCTGGACCGCGCGGGCATCCAGACCTTCATCGTCCACGGCAATCATGATCCGCTGAGCGTGGACACCGGCACGCTGGGGCTGCCCGCGTCGGTGAAGGTGTTCGGGCCGGAGTGGGAGGACGTGGAGGTCCAGCGCGAGGGCCGCAGGCTGTGCCACGTGCAGGGCGTGTCCTATCCGGACGTGGAGGTGCGCGAGAACCTGTCCGCGCGATTCCGCCGCACCGGCGAGCACTTCAGCGTGGGCCTGTTGCACGCGAACCTGGGCGGCGACGCGGGCCACGCGAACTACGCGCCCTGCACGGCCGCGGACCTGGCGGCGGGCGGGCTGGACTACTGGGCCCTGGGCCATGTGCACACGCGCGCGGAGCACCTGCTGCCCGGCGGCGGCGTGGCGGTGTACCCAGGCAACCCGCAGGGCCGGCACGTGCACGAGACGGGCGAGCGCGGCTGCGTGGTGGTGGACGTGGAGGACGGCGTCGCGAGCAGGAGGTTCGTGCCGGTGGACCGCGTGCGCTGGCACCGGCTGGACGTGCCGCTCGCGGGCGTCACGTCGCTGGACATGCTCCAGGCGGTGGCCACGGAGGTGGTGGAGTCGCGCTGCGCGGAGGACTTCGACGGGCACGCGGTGCGCCTCACGCTGGCTGGACGCGGCCCGCTGCATCGGGAGCTCGCGCGGCCGGGAGCGAGGACGCAGCTGGAGGCGGACCTGCGCGAGCGGTTGGCGCGCGCGCACCCGCCGGTGCTGCTGGAGTCGCTGCGCGATGGCAGCCGGCCGGAGGTGGACCTGGAGGCGGTGCGCGCCGGGGGCGGCTTCCTGGGCACGCTGCTGGAGGAGGCGCAGGCCCTGTCCCATGACGACGAAGCGCTCGCGTCGCTGTGGGACGACGAGGACCTGACGACGCTGGGGCAGCGCCTCAAGCGGTTGGGCGTGGATGCGCTGGAGGCGCCCCGGCCGGAGCTGGTGGCACAGGCGGGCCAGCGCGGCGTGGAGCAACTCCACGAGGAGGCATCATGAAGCCGGGCCTGCGCATCAACCGCTTCCAGGTGGACGGCTTCGGGCACTTCCGGGGGTACTCGGGGACGCCGGGGCCGGGGCTCACGCTGCTGTACGGGCCCAACGAGGCGGGCAAGAGCACGCTGCTGGCGTTCCTGCGCGGCGTGCTGTTCGGCTTCGAGAAGCGCGGCCAGCCAGAGCGCTACGAACCGGAGGGCGCGCTCTTCGGCGGCGAGCTGTGGCTGGAGACGGCGTCGGGCCCGCTGGTGGTGCATCGCCACGGGGGCAAGCGCGCGTCGGAGGGCACGCTCACGGTGCGCGGCCTGGATGGACAGCCGCTGCCGGAGACGCTGCTCGACCAGGCGCTGGCGGACGTGCCGCGCGAGCTGTTCTTCGAGGTGTTCGCCTTCCGCCTGGATGAGCTGTCGTCGTTCCAGCGGCTCGCGCAGCAGCGCGGCGTGTCGGAGGCGCTGTTCGCCGCGGGCATGCAGGGCGCGCGAAGGTTGCCGGAGGCGGTGGAGCGGCTGCGCAAGGACGCCGAAGCGCTGTACGCGCCGCGCGGGCAGAAGCCGGAGTTGAACCGCGTGATGAAGGAACTGGAGGAGGTGCAGCAGACGCTGCGCGAAGCGGGAGACCGGCCCGCGCTCTACTTCTCCACACGCGACCAACTGGCGGAGCGCATCGCGGAGGGCCACGCGCTGGAGGTGGCGCGCAAGCACACCGAGCATGAGCTGGACCACGCCTCGCGCCTGGAGTCCGCGCTGGGGGACCTGGCGGTGCTCGCGCGCGACCGGGCGGAGCTGGCCACGCTGCCGGTGCTGGACACCTTCCCGCCGGGCGCGGAGACGCGGCTGGAGGACGTGCTCCAGCGGCGCAAGACGTACCGGGCCCAGCAGGCGCAACTGCATGAGCGGCTGACGCCCATCGAAGAAGCTCGGGAGCGGCTGGCGGCCCCATGGCCCGTGCGCGAGCGCGCGGAGTCCCTGCGCACGGCGCTGGCCACGTACTCCGGACACTCCGAACAGCTTCGCTCGCTGCCCGCGCGCAGGGCGTCGCTCACCTCGCGGCGGCGGCAGCTGGAGCAGTCGCTGGGAGAGCTGGGGCTCGCGGTGGACGCGGGCGGGCTGCTCGCGATGGACCTGGGCGCGCGGGCGCGAGGAGAGCTGGAGTCGCTCGCGGGGAGGCTGGACGCGGCGGACACGGCGCTCGCGCAGTCGGAGGCGGAGCAGGCGCGCACGCGAGAGGAACGGGCCCGGCTGGAGACGGCGCTGGGGCGGGTCCAGGCGGAGCTGGAGGCGCTGCCCGAGGAGCGGCCCGCGCAGGTGCGGCAGCGGCAGGCGGCGGTGGGACGGATGCGCGCGGTGCGCGGGGACCTGGAGCGGCTGGCCGAGCAGCGGCTGGAGCAGCGCCGTCAGATGGACGGAGTGCGGGCGCCCACGGACGCGGTGCCGCTGCGCTCGCTACTGCCGCTGTCGTGGGTCGTGGCGGCGGCGCTCGTGGCGCTGGGGTTCGCGGCGCTCGCGGCGTGGCTCGCGGGTCCGTCGGTGGGCGTGCTGTGCGCGGTGGGCGGCCTGCTGCTGGTGGGGTTGCTGCTGTTCGTGCGCCACCGCGTGGAGACGGCGCGCAAGGCCAGCCTGGAGGCGCAGGCGGCGCGGCACCGCTGGCGGCAGCAGGAGGAGGAGCGCTTCCGTTCGGTGCAGGCGGCGATGAGCGCGCGCGAGGAACTGCTCCAACGCGAGCTATTGAACGCCTCCGGCGCGGCGGGGCTGTCCCCGGGCGCGTCGCTGTCGGACCTGGCCGCGCAGGAGTCGCAGCTCGCGGAGCAGCTGACGCAGGCCGAGCGGCGCGAGCTGCTGGTGCGCGAGGAGGACACGCTGCGCACGGCCTGGGACGCATCGGTGCGCGAGGACCAGCGCGTGAAGGAGGCGCGGCTGCGCGCGAGCCAGCGCGAGGAGGTGCTGCGCGAGGAGTGGATGGCGTTCCTGGTGGCGCGCCGCTTCCCGGAGGCCCTCTCCGCGGCGTCGGCGCTGACGCTGTGGCTGGACGCCGCGGCGCTGCGGCAGCGGCTCTTGGACCTGCGCACGGACGAAGAGGAGTTCACGGTGGCGGAGGCCGCGTGCGACGCGGTGACGACGCGGCTGCTGCAGGAAGCGCGGGCGGCGGGCCTGCCCCAGGGGCCGCCGGAGACGGTGGCCGCGCGGGTGTCCGTGGCGCTGGAGGAGGTGCGCTCGAGGGCGGCCGACCAGCGGCACCTGGACGGCCAGCGCGGCGAGCTGCTGGCGGAGAAGGCGCGCCTGGACCAGCTGGCGCTGGACGAGGACCAGGCGTGGGAGGCGCTGCTCACGGAAGGCGGCTGCCAGGACGAGGCCACCTTCCGCCGCCGCGCGGTGCAGGCACGAAGGTACGCGGAGCTGGCGGCCCGGGTGCGCGAGCACGTCCAGCGGGTGCAGGCACTCACCGGCCTGGGTGAAAACGCGGCGAACGAGGAGGTCCACGCGGCGGGCGGTGAGACGGGCCTGAAGGAACAGCTCGCCACGCTGCGCGAGCGCCACAAGGCCGAGGGCGAGCGGCACAAAGCCGTGCTCACGGAGCAGGGCAGCCTGAAGACGCAGCTGTCGCAGTGGGAGAACGACGACCGCGTGTCGCGGCTGCGCATCCACGAGGAGACGCTGCGGGCGAAGGCGGCGGAGCTGGCCACGCGCTACGCGGCGGACCGGCTGACGCTGGCATTGCTCGGAAGGGCACGCCGGAGGTTCGAGGAGGAGCAGCAGCCACGCGTCATCCAACTGGCGAGCGAGCTGTTCTCCGAGCTGACGGCGGGGCGCTACCGCCGCGTCTTCATCCCGGCCGGGGACGCGCGCGAGCTGCGGGTGAGCGACGGCGCCAGGGACTGGAGCGCGGAGCAGCTGTCCCGGGGCACGCGCGAGCAGCTGTTCCTCGCGTTCCGGCTGGCCGTCATCCGCGATTTCGGGGAGACGCGGGGCGCGCTGCCGCTCATCACGGACGACGTGCTGGTGAACTTCGATCCGGAACGGGCCCGGGGCGCGGTGCGGCTCTTCGCGAGGCTGGCGGAAGCCCACCAGGTCATCGCCTTCACCTGCCACCCGTGGCTGCGCGAACAGTTCGAAGCGGAAGGCGCCCACGTCCTGGAGCTGCCCGGCGCCACGAAGTCCTCCCGCGAAGGTGCCCAACCCTTACGGGTGGTCTCCAGCGGATAGGCAGGCGCACAAAAAAATACTGGGAGCGCGCCCCCTCGACGCGCTCCCAGTAACTCAACCCCTCCCCCGAGGGGTCCCCCTCATCCGGATGCGGCCCCCAAAGCTCCGCGTCCGTCCTGCTTTTCCTTCAAGACGTCGACTACCGAAAACCTTGAGTCCCGGAAGATCGACCCCCGAAACCCTTTCCCCCTCTGCCCGGTCCGCTCTGCGTCCCGAGCCCTTGGACCCTGGTGGCTCTGCCCCCAGCATCCCCACCTCGCCTTCAATACGTCGGCCGCGGAAAACCTTGGTTCGGCCCTGTTTTTTTTCGCCGTCCCCTCTGACGCGGCCTGCCGGACGGCCCTCCCCGGGGCCTGCGTCAGCGCTGCTGCTACAGTCGCCCACCCTGGAGGGGCGCCATGCGGAAGCCGTCGGCGGTGGTCATTGGAGGCGTCGTGCTCGCGCTCCTCATCGGAGCCGGGGTCTTCTGGTGGCTGCGCCCCACTCCCACCACCCCCG
>NZ_RAWN01000440.1:0-235 GCF_003668895.1 Corallococcus sp. AB045 | reverse complement strand
TGGCGCTGCCTCGTCGAACGTTGTGGGAAGTCACGACGGACGACTTCGAGAAGCACTCGCCCCGATCCCGAAAGTTCTTCGTCTCCATGAAGCTGCCCGAACTGCAACGCGAGGCGAGGCGAGGCGAGGCGAGGCGAGGCGAGGCGAGGCGAGGCGAGGCGAGGCGAGGCGAGGCGAGGCGAGGCGAGGCGAGGCGAGGCGAGGCGAGGCGAGGCGAGGCGAGGCGAGGCGAGGC
>NZ_RAWN01000439.1:0-235 GCF_003668895.1 Corallococcus sp. AB045 | reverse complement strand
GAGGCGAGGCGAGGCGAGGCGAGGCGAGGCGAGGCGAGGCGAGGCGAGGCGAGGCGAGGCGAGGCGAGGCGAGGCGAGGCGAGGCGAGGCGAGGCGAGGCGAGGCGAGGCGAGGCGAGGCGAGGCGAAGCTCGCCAGAGAGTGTGGCTACGACTTCGTCATTGGAGTGCGCAGCGAAGCGCACCTGACCGCATTGAAGCTCGCGGACCCATCCCTCCACGTTGTCATCATAGATT
>NZ_RAWN01000045.1:0-54886 GCF_003668895.1 Corallococcus sp. AB045 | reverse complement strand
CGCCGGGGGAGGGGACGGGTGAGTCGCCGGACATGGCGGTATGGACTAGCACTGAAGGGCGCGCTTCGCCCCTGACGAATTGAGTGGGCGCCTGCTTGGCGGGCGTTCTTGGGGAGGATTCTCCTTGCAGGCCAGTACACACCTGCATGCGAACCGTGGGAGTGACGCACGGCGGAAGGATGCACTCAACGCGCGCCGGGCCGTATCATCGTCGCATGACGACACGGCGCACGCTCACCGACCTGATGGCCGAGGTGTCCGGCCGCGCCCGCGACTGGGCATCGCCGCAGGACCTCGGCGTCGATCCCATGACGGTCACGGCCGCCTGGCTGGCGAGCGACGATCCGGTGGCGATGCTGTTCCTGCTCGCCGCGGTGCAGCCCCGACGCGAAGTGGAGAAGTGCGTCGAGCTGGCGACCGAGATGTCGTTCTTCGAGCCCATGCGGGACGAGGCTCACACGATGAGTCGCCGCCTCCCCGGTATGAACTTCAATGGCCGGTCACCGTTCTACTTCATTCATCTCTACCAGCGGCTGCACTCCGCCTTGCGGTGGATGGAGGAGACCGAGCGGTCGCGGCTCGAGCTCAAGCTCGCCGCGGCGATCCGCGTCGTCGTCCCCGATCCGTTCACGCTCGTCGGGCCCGCCGTATAGGGCTCGGGGATGAACAAGCGATGAGCATGGAAAAGGAACGTGAAGATTTCCAATGCTGGCTGGCAGACATGGATGACGCTCTTCAGAGATTCCTGGACGGTCTGTCCTCTGAGGTTGCGGCACGCCTCGATTTCTCCCCCGGTTCGCTTGATGTCCTAGAAGCTTGGATCTTGAACAAGTACGCAAGCACCCAGGAGATGCTTCCTCCATCCGAGAGCCGCCTCGTCGATGGCCTGGCTCGATACATTGGCGAGACCTTCCGGAAAGCTGTCGGTGGTCACTGGGAGATGCGTCTTGATGACCCGAAGTACGTCTTTCATGGCATACCGCAACTGACTGGTTTCTGGGAGAAGCCAACGCCCGTTTGTCCATTGCCCCTCGCAACTGCCTCGGCTAATCGTCGCACGGGGCGGTACCTTGGCGGCGTGCTGGCGGTCTATCTCCGCGACAAGCAACGCAAGGCATCGCGAACCTGTCAGGACCCACAAAGATTGGTGGTCGCGAAGCAACTAAACTCATAGGAGGCCAGAGCGATCTTCCTCGTGCCGCTGGTGCCACAGTAATCCTGGCTCGCCGTTGCCTGGCATACGCCAAACTGACACATGTTGGCCGCGTCCGCTTCCGCCTCGGCGATCGCGAGGTCAAAGGCCGCGGCACACGTGCGGCCAATGCCTGCTCCTGCTGTGATGTCTTGCGTTGCGGCGCAGGTGGGGAGCGCACGAACGGAGTCCGGCGGCTGGTAGTCGAGCACCAACCGGGGAGGGTCGTACTGGCAGCTTCCGTTGCGCAGGAAGTCCATCAGGACGCGCGGGCCCGTTGAGGTCTCGCCGTTGTAATTGATGAACTGACAACCACTCGCGGCGTGCGTGCTTCGGAGCCTCTTGTCCGTCAGATCGGCTCAGGCGTGCAGCGGGCGTCCGAAGACGCCGTCGCCACCACCTGGCCCCCGCTCCAGAACGTCACGGTCACGGTGATCATGCCGGGGCTGGTCGGACAGTAGAAAGGACACGAGAGCGTACCGTCGCAGTACGCAGGCAGGAGCAGGTCGGCCCACCCGGAGTCGAAGCCCCAGGTGGTCGTGTCGTAGGCGATGCTGCCGGAATAGGCACTGCAATAGTTGCTTCCCTGGCAGGTGAGCACCGGGTCCTGGGCTGACGCGGGCTGACTCCAGAGACCGCCCAGCAGGGCGGCAATGGCTACGACATGTCCGGCTTTCATGGATGAATCCTCCGTGGGTCGCTTGGCATGCCCTGCCGGTTCCCGCGTCTTGAGCACCATTGTCCGTCCCAATCTCACGCGTACAGCGGGGCGTGCACGACATTAGAAGACGTGGAGTGCTGCGTAAAGGTTTGGCTGGAGATCGAGCGCACACAGGCGCTCTTCGCAATGGGCAACACGCTACCTGGCGAAAGCCGCGTCCTCTTGCGCGAGTCATTGCATGGCAATGATTGCTGCCTGCGGGCCTTGGCCATTGGCGTCCAGATCACGCGTTCGCGGCTGAAACAGGTTGCTGCAGGACTGTTGTAGAAATCCTACAAAGCGCCTATCGCCTTTCTTTTGTGTTTTCTTGGTTTCTTGGTAATCAAGGCCGCTCAAAGGAGCCGGAAGAATGCGCACCCTGAACAAGCTCTCAGTCGCGGTGGTGTTGGGTCTGTTGCTCGGCGGTTGCGGCGTCACGGACCTGGGCGGAGAAGACGTCACCTCTCAGCTCGAGCAGGACTTCGGTGGCCCGAGCGGCCTCATGGACTTCTTCGAGAGCCACACGGAGGAGGAGATCCGGCAGGCGCTGACGCCCTACGGCGTCGGGTACGTCGCCCACGGGGACGTCACCGCGGCCTTGATCAGCGACTGCCCGAAGCTCTTCCCGTCGACGGACCGGAACAAGTGGCACAGCTTCGACGGCGAGTACTACTTCATCGACAGCGTGGGCCGGCCGAACCGGGCGTACAAGGATCTGCCGCGGATCACCGCCGCGCCGCGCGTCGACTCCTGTCAGACGAACGTGGGTCAGTGGGGAGACGCGGAGAACCCCAGCAACGACTACGACGGAGGACACCTCATCGGCTCACAGCTCGGGGGCTGGGGAGGGCGGGCGAACCTGGTGCCTCAGGATGCCAACTTCAACCGTGGCAACTGGTTGCAGCTCGAGAACGCGATGGCCGGGTGCGGGAGCCTGCCGATCGGCCGGCTGCGCTACTCCATCGGCGCGAACTACCCGAACTCCACCGCGCTCATCCCCAACAACCTGACGATGCAGATCACCAACCAGTCCACGGGGAGCGCCGTGTCCATGTCCTTCTCGAACACGGACGGCGGCGGGACGAACGGCACGACCGACCGGACCCGCGGCGTGAACTGGCTGTCGAGCCAGGGCTGCAACTGAGGCGCCGCTGAGGAGGGACGAAGGACGTCCGCTGGCTCTACATCGCGTGCTTCTGTCCCGCCTGCGAGCTCATCGGGGTGTACGCCGATTGGAAGTGCGAAGGCGGTGACGCGGACGTCTTCCTCGCGAGGACTTGAAGTTCGCGTCAGCTCCGGGCGGCCGGCGGCGGCATGGGGGGCGCGGTGCGCTGCCACGCCTCCAGCTCCTGCACGCGCCCGAGCCAGGCCCGGAGGTTCGCGTAGCCTTCGAGGGGCAGGCGCGCCGGGCCCGCGAGGGCGAACGACGCGGCGAGCGAGAGGTCCGCGAGCGTCAGGCGCTCCTGCGAGACCCACGTCCTGCCCGCCAGGTGCGAGTCCAGCACGGGAGCGGTCTGCGCGAAGAGGGCCTCGCCGCGAGCGACCTCGGCGGGGTCCGGCGGCCCGCGGCCGGTGCGCTGCTTCACGAAGTTCTCCAGGACGAGCACGGTGTTCGCCGGGGCCATGTGGGCCGAGCACCAGAACAGCCAGCGGTTGACGTCGGCGCGGCCCTGCGCGTCCGTGGGGAGCAGGGTCTGCCCCGGGGTCTTCTCGGCGAGGTACACCATGATGGCGCGCGACTCCCAGAGAACGAAGCCGCCGTCGTCCAGGACGGGGACGCGCCCGTTGGGGTTGATGCCCAGGTACGACGCCTCGCGCTGCTTGCCCGTGGTGAGGTCCACCACGATGCGTTCAAGGGGAATGTCGAGGTGGGCGGCCACGAGCAGCACGCGGCGCGAGTTTCCGGACAGGGGGTGGAAGTAGAGCTTCAAGACGGACCTCCGGGTCGGCGTTGGTGGAGGGGGAGGACCTATCCACCCCGGGTGACAAGGGTCTGTCAGGTATCGTCAGGGGCACGGCTTCAGGACGTGGAGGAACTTCTTCTCCGTCTGTCCGTGCGCCACCACCAGCCCGTTCCGCACGTCACCGGGTCCTCAAGCGGAGGCAGATGTGGCGGGCGTGTCCAATGAGGGCTGCACGGCTTCTCCACCGGCCTGGTGCACAGTTCGCGGCGCCCGTCAGCGTCCCGCCTCGGCACCTCTGCTCCAGCCCCCACCCTCAACAGGCCTTCACTTCGCCCGATGCGTGGCAACGGCAATCAGACGGCTGAAGCGCATGGAATACGAGGGGTTGCCACGATTGACTCTTGCAGGGGTGGATCTTGGGGTGATGGAAGCGTCAGGTCAGAAACAGTTCTGGCGTAGGGTGTCTGTCAGTGTCTCCCGGTACGCGCTTCTGCTGCGAGGCGTGCCTGTCCTTCGCGCAGGCACATTCCCACACCCAGGAGTGCCGATGAACGCGCTGAAGAAGTCCCTTCTCGCCGTTGCCGCTGTCCTCGCCGTGGCCCCCGCGTCCGCCTTTGCTCTTCCGCTGCAGTGCTGGGATACCTGCGAGGGTATTTGCGACGACCCCTGTTTCCTGGGGACCCGCCTCACCACCTGTGGCGCGGCGGGCTACTGCTTCCAGCCCGCGCAGCCTTCGCAGGAGAACGCTTCGGTCTCCTCCGAGCAGAGCCAGCGCGCCGACGACACCGCGCCGGTCTGCGACGCCGACCATCCGGGCGCGGAGCAGGCTGAGAGCTGAGCGGTCTTGAACGTCCACGAGGCCCGGCATCGCGTCCGGGCCTCGTGGTTTCTTGGCCGGAGTGCCTCAGCCCATCTGAACTGCGCAGTCAGTCCAGACAGCCCCGGAGCGATGGCTCGAGCTGTTGCAGCATCTCTCGGGCCTGCTCTTCCTCCGTCAGGTGCCGCTCGTAGCGCAGACGACCCGCCGCGAGTTCCCAGCAGTCGAGGATATCCTCGCACTGCGTCAGGATGGCGTACCAGCGCGCATCCTCGAGCAGCGGCGCGGCACTCTCGAGGATGCGATGCGCCAGCTCGTACTGCGCGTACACCATGTCAGCGCCGGCTGGCATGAACTCAAGGTAGAGCGCAGCAGGCAGCCGCGGGGCGCTGTCACTCGGGAGGAAGCGCAGCCCACGACGGCCGGCCCCCGGCTCGAACAGCCCTATTGCGTTGCGCGGCGATCCCCCTCCCATGTCCGGGTTCCGCGCCAGCGCCTCGGTCACCCACCGCCGCGCCTCCTCCTCGCGTCCTGCCCGGACGGGTAGCACGGCGGTCCATCGGGTGTGGACCGGAGCGACCTGCCAGACGCGGACGGTATGCATCAGCGAGGACCCGAGCCCCTCCAGGTGCGCCGAGGTCGCCTTGCGGCCGGGCTGATTTCGCCTCATCGAATGCCCAACATAGAGCAGCCGGAAATGTGCGTCGAGCGAGCCCGGGTTTCGTCGGACGACACGAACCGCAGACGGGCTCCGGCAAGACGCTCTCCGTCATCTGGCCCAGCGTCTTACGCGGAGTCCCGGCGCCGGGCGCTGGAGTCCTTCGAGCACGACTCCGTGGAAGCGCTCCTCACGCTGCACGGAGGCAATGTGTCCAAGGCCGCCGCCGCCGCGGACATGGACCGCGCATACCTGTATCGGCTCCTGCGCCGGCACGGCCTGAAGAGTTGATGTCTGGCTTGACTCGGGTGGGTGGAGTTTACATTTGTTGACTGGGTTCATGGATTGTTGGATTTGTCGCTGTCTGGAGGCATGTCCATGCATCGCAATCCGTACTATCTTGTGTTTGGGGCTGTGATTGGCTGTTGCTCGATGTTGTCCGGGGGCTGCGAGCCCTCGGAGGCGCGACCGTTCCATCCGGCGGATACCCTGAGCCGGCGTCAGGCCTTGGTCACCGCCGCGACGCCTGAAACGCTGCCCGTCAGCTTCCTGGCCGACATCGCCAGCGCGCTGCCCGAGAACCAGTCGGTCCCGGTCCATCATCCGGACTACGTCGCGCCCACGAACGATCCCAACATCCTGGTCACGACGACCGCGGATGTCTGGGTGACCTTCGTGTCCGAAGGCGCCACCTTCCGCAACACGCTGGGCTATTTCACCTATCCAGACGGCAGTCCGCCGACGACGGTGGAGGACGTGGAGAAGGTCGTCATCTTCCCCAATGCCTCCGCCTGGGGCTCCAATGGGGAACTTCAAGCTGGGGATCGTGTCCACCTGGGCCAGTTCTCCGCAGGGACGCGGCTGGGCTTCTTCCTGGTCGCGGATGGATGGGATGGCGAGCGGTTCGACCTGGGAAGGCCCACCTATTACACCGTGGAGGCGCTGAACCCGGAGGCCGCCGAGAACCAGCGGCGGCACGTCATGTCCGCGTACCATCAGGAAGCGCAGCGCAGGGTGCTGGGCTTCGAGGACTTCTCCCGTGCGCATGAGCAGGTGGACGACGACTTCAACGACGTCGTCTTCACGGTCCAGAGTGATCCCGTGGCCGGGACGGAGACGGGCGGACCCACCCTGCCGGACAAGCCCTGCCCGGAGGCCCCTTCCGCGCAGCTCCATTCCTGCCAGGAATTGCGCCAATACTGTCCCTCCCTCGGCAGTGGCCTCTATTCGCTGAACCCATGCGGCACCCAGGCGTCCGCGTATTACTGCGACATGACCTCCGACGGAGGCGGGTGGACGGTGGCGGGATGGCAGGCGGCCGATGCGAAGACGCACATGGGCATCGAGACGCGTGGGGTCCTGGGCGGCGGTGAATGGTCGAAGGACCTGGCATGTGTTTCCTTCAGTCAGGTCAGGGTCTTCAATCGCACCTATGGGGAGAGCTTTGCCCAGAGCTACAGCCCTGCGCCGTGGAGCTACACTCAGACGAACATGTTCTTCGGCGGGGCGGGAACAGCCTTCAAGCAGGGGGTCTATGGCCCAGCCGGCTCGCAGATCATGATGGGCTGCGTCAACTACAGCTACTACGGTGGTGTCTATCCGGAGTACGCCTGTGACTCCGATAGCCAGGGAGGAGCCCAGGGGCACCTTGCTGACTACGCGGGTGAGTACTGCGCTGGCGCGCGACTCGACTACACCTGGGCGTGGAGTGATGGTGCCACCTGCAAGTATCGCGGCGTGCCCTACACCTGGGGCTTCGCGGTCCGCTGAGCCTGGCGTCGTGTGATTTCCTAATCGTGTCGTGCAACGCCTCGAACGCCCAGAATGGGTTCGTGCGCCGAGCAGGTCGCTGGTGGGTAGCATGAGGGGTTGCCCTCAGTGGAGAGTGCCCGTGTACGACAAGCTGTATCAGACCCGTTACAGAGGCGTCCCAGAGCGAGTCGGCTACATCAATGACCTCACGAAGATCGCGAACAGACATGGCGGAACGCTGGAGTGCGGCTTCTGCCAGGGCTGCGAGGACTTCAACACGGGCGTCCCTTCTTCCAATGACTTGAGCAAGGATGGCGTCTGCTTCGGGCTGGTGCTCATGTGGCTGCGGATGAAGTTCGAGGAGAAACCCGCCAGCGACTTCCATGCCTGGCTCTTCGCCAGGGACGTGCGGGGCCGAAACGCCAAGATGGCCACGTGGATGCAGAACCAGCTCATGGCCATGGGCCTGGGCAATCCGGAGCAGGAGCGGACCTACTCAAAGGTCATGACGAAACAGAAACACGAGGCCGTGCGTGAACAGTTCAAGACGAAGTACCCCAAGGGGGGCTTCCCCGCGTACTTGAACTTCGCCAACGAGACAGGCGAGCTGAAATCCCCGCTGGACCGTTCATACGACCCGGAGGACTATGCGGGGACGCAACAGCGGGCGCGATACGTACTCGCCGCGGAGGCTCTCGGCTACACGTTCAAGCAATTGAATGCCCGCATGGGGCGCCTGCGGATCTGGCAAGAGGCGGAAATCAGCCAGCGGGATGTCTACGCATTCCAACTGGTGGCGAGCAAGATCACCAAATCGGCCACAAAGGCCAACCGCCTCTCCAGGAAGGACCGGATTGTCTCCGCCAGGCTCCGGGCGAGCTACGAACCCGGCGAGGACAAGGATGGGGTCGAGAAGCGGGATGAGGCAGCGCGGCTGATCGTTGATGCCATGGTCAAGTACAAGGACGAGCTCAAGAAAGAGGATACGTTCGTCATCATCTCCATCCCCAAGCATGACATGGGCGTGTTCTTTTCCCGCACGCCCTCGAAGGGCCACGGCGTCCTCTCCTTCTTTGATCCCAACTACGGCATCTGGCACTTCGAGAGCAGCTCCCTGGTCGATCGCTTCGAGAAATTCCATCGCTTCTTCACCGGGTTCACCTGCGTGTATCCGGACATGGACACGCTCTCGATCAAGATCCTCTCAAGGCATTGAGCTGGCCTTCGGAATGGGAACGCCGGGCGAGGAGCGGCTCCGCGGTGCGAGCTCCCTCAACGTCAGCGTCCCTCCACGGCACCTCTGCACCCGCCCCCACCTTCAACAGGCCTTCTCTTCGCCCCATGCGTTTGCAGCAGGAGTGTCAGGCGCACGCCTCGCAGAGGCAATTCATGAGGGGGATGACACTGCGGGGCTCGTGGGGCTTGAGGGCCCAGAGCTCCGGCTGGCACAGCCTGCCGTCACAGACGTACCCGGCGGGGCCCCGGCACTTGCCACACGCCAGGGCCTTGAGGGCGGGGCGGTCGCAGATGGCGCAGCGGCGGGCGCCCTGCGTCCCTCGGAGACTGGAGAGCTGGGGCTTCTTCGACTCCGCCACCTCCTGTTCGAAGGCCTCCATGCCTTCGCGGACGGCGGTGACCAGGTCGTACATCCGGAGGGCTCCGCCAAAGATGGCGGTGTCGTGGAGGATGACGGGGTTGAAGCCCTCCTGGAGCAGCAGGTAGTTCAGGAGCAGCATGGTGTTGAGGCGCCCGTTGGCGTCCGCGTAGAAGTGCCCCACGTGCAAGGCCCGGATGGCCCGCACGATGGCTCGCAGCTTCAGCTCCACCCGGGCCTTCTTCGCGGACTGCTGCTGCGCCTGGTCGCGCTCGCGGTGGTAGCGCTCGAAGAGGCCGTTGACCTTGCCCTTTTGACCTCGGGCTGTTCGTAGGCGGTGCCCCAGAGCAGCTGGTTGCTCATGTTGCTGGTGAGCAGGGATGTGGCCCAGTCCCGCTCCACCCAGTGCTCCAGCACGTCCTTGGGGGCGTGCAGGTTGGCCATCAGGGTCTTGTAGGTCCCGATGTCCCCGTCGTCGTTCATCTCCTTGAGGCTCTCCCAGGAGATGTCGTGTCCTGTCACCGCGATGGGGAAGTTCGTGTAGTGGCTGAGCTCGTGGGGCACCGGGATGAAGCGCCGGGTGGCGCGCTCGGAAACCTTGTCATTGAGCTTGAACACGCAGTTCGTCACCGCCGCGTGCATGGCGTGGTAGCGCTTGAAGTCCACCTTGTCCGCCGGTGATGGGCGCGCGCTCAGCCACTTGTCGAACGCCTTCATCATGGCGTTGTAGAAGCCCGGGGACTGCTCCAGGTCGAAGATCATCTCCCGGTGCTTGTTGCCGCTGCCGTGGTAGCGCCCCTCGATGAAGAGCTTCCACCACCGGTCGCGTGGCAGCTGGGTGACGGGGGAGCCACCCAGTGCTGGAGCGTGCGGCGTCAGCTTGTCCAGGACGCTCCGGACCTTGCTCGCCGCGATGGCGACGTCGGAGGTCGGCCGGACCGCCAGCTCCTTCTCCAGGAAGAAGTTGGAGATGATCTTCAGGTCGCTGACGGCGCGCTGGGTGTGGAGCGTGTCGATCCACTGGATGAAGGCGGCGGAGTTCCGGGTGTCATGCGTCCCTCCTTCGGAGTCGTAGACCTCCATGCGTGGCCTCCTGGCGCGGCTGCGGCGTCGGTGGGTTCTAGCAAACCGGCTGCGGGCGCCCAATGACCTGGGGGGCCGCGAACCGCAGCCCACCGCCGCGGACCTCCAACGCAGCGAGTGCCTCTGTGGCGCGGTGGCATTCCAGATCGTGTCGGGCGTGGCGCTGTACGAAGGGACGCAGGACGTCCGCTGGCTCTACGTCGCGTGCTTCTGTCCCGCCTGCGGGTTCATCGGGGTGCACTCCGATTGGAGGTGCGAAGGCGGTGAAGCGGACGCCTTCCTCGCCAGGACCTGAAGTTCGCGTCAGCTCCGGGCGGCCGGCGGCGGCATGGGGGGCGCGGTGCGCTGCCACGCCTCCAGCTCCTGTACGCGCCCCAGCCAGGCCCGGAGGTTCGCGTAGCCTTCGAGGGGCAGGCGCGCCGGGCCCGCGAGGGCGAACGACGCGGCGAGCGAGAGGTCCGCGAGCGTCAGGCGCTCCTGCGAGACCCACGTCCTGCCCGCCAGGTGCGAGTCCAGCACGGGAGCGGTCTGCGCGAAGAGGGCCTCGCCGCGAGCGACCTCGGCGGGGTCCGGCGGCCCGCGGCCGGTGCGCTGCTTCACGAAGTTCTCCAGGACGAGCACGGTGTTCGCCGGGGCCATGTGGGAGGAGCACCAGAACAGCCAGCGGTTGACGTCGGCGCGGCCCTGCGCGTCCGTCGGGAGCAGGGTCTGCCCCGGGGTCTTCTCGGCGAGGTACACCATGATGGCGCGCGACTCCCAGAGAACGAAGCCGCCGTCGTCCAGGACGGGGACGCGCCCGTTGGGGTTGATGCCCAGGTACGACGCCTCGCGCTGCTTGCCCATGGTGAGGTCCACCACGATGCGCTCGAGGGGAATGTCGAGGTGGGCGGCCACGAGCAGCACGCGGCGCGAGTTTCCGGACAGGGGGTGGAAGTAGAGCTTCAAGACGGACCTCCGGGACGGCACGGGTGGAGGGGGAGGTCCTATCCACCCGGTGTGACAAGGGTCTGTCAGGTATTGTCAGGGGCACGGCTTCAGGACGGAGAGGAACTCCTTCTCATCCCGCCGAGGACCGCTCCGCGTCGAGCGGTCCTCGCGGTGCCCGGTGCTACCGGGCGCAGGTGAACAGGTTGTTGCTGACGTGGATGCCGCTCATCGCGTACCCGCCGGCCCCGCACACGTGCATGGGATAGGAGTCGTTCGTGCCGGGGCTCCCATCCACATACTCGGAGACGACGCTCGTTCCGGGATACTGGCAGGCCAGGTAGTCATTGCTGACGTGCAGGCCGACCATGACGCTGCCGTAGGGACAGGCATGCATCCCGTTGCGCCTGCCGCCCGCATCCAGGAAGCGGGAGCCGCTCGTGGAGGAGAGTTGGGCGCACTTGAAGACGTCCTTGCTGAGGTGCGCGCCAATCATGGCGTAGCCGGTAGGACAGCAGTGCATGGTGCTGCCACCGACGGTACAGCGCGTCCCCGCGTCGTAGACCACCCAGCCCGTGAAAGAGAGCGACGACTTCGCCACCTCCACGTCGAACTCCGCTCCCTCTTCTTCTGGCGCGGCGCCGCAGCCGGCGAGCATCGTGACCGCGGCCAATGCCACCACTGCTGAAGACGCCCCCTCGAAAAATCGCTTCATTGATTCATTCCCCCTTCATGTGACGACAGGTTCACCTGGGGCGCGATGTGCCTCCCCAGCCCAATGCCTGCCCATACGCCTGGGTAGGCGTTTTCAGGTTATTCAGTTTTTTATGGATAATCAAGAGGGGCCCTCACCCGGGGTGAAGGCTTGCGTCGGTTCGAGGTGCCGACTCATCGCGTCCAGCTCGGTTCTTGGCCTCGCTGGAGGGGGATGTTGGGGGCGCATGCCGCCCCGGATGTCCCCCGGGGCGGCGCGGCGTGGGCTACGGCGTGTAGACGACGGTGAGCGTGGCGTTCGCGCCGTCCTTCACGAAGAGGTAGGCCGTCGCCGCGGGATTCTGGGCGAAGCGCAGGCGCAGCTGCGTCCGGCCCCGCGTGTTGACGGCGGACGTCCCCGCCCCCGCGAAGTCCGTGGAGCGGACGGTGCCCGCGGTGAATTTCGCGACGCCCGCCACGGCGCTCGCGGTCGCGGAAGCGGCCCAGTCGCCCGTCTCCGTCGCGGCCGCGTTGAAGGTGCCCGTGGCCACGTCGATGACGAGCGTGTTGCCCGCGGGGCTGGCCCAGGGGTCTCCGGAGCCGGACGAATAGGAGAGCGTCAGGAACGCCTGGGTGATGCTGGCGGTGTCCGGCAGGCTGGACGTGTCGAACGACAGCAGGGAGCGGTTGTGCTTGCCATCCACCCCCCGTCCAAGCGCCAGGCCCGTGAGCGTCCCGAGCTCCGCCGCGCTCCCGTCCGCGTTCGCCTTCACGTAGCCATCCTCCGCCGCGATGCTGGTGAAGCTGACCATCGTCGGCGTCGTCCCGCTGTTGCTCACCGTGACGGACGTGTCCGCGTCCAGCGCGGAGTTCCCCGCCGCATCGAACGCCCGGGCCCCCAGCACATGCGAGCCGTTGGCGACCGTCGTGCTGTCCCAGCTGAACGCATGGGGCGCCGTGCTGGCCGTGCCCACGAGGTTCCCATCCACGTAGAAGTCCACCCGCGTGACGCCGACATTGTCGGAAGCGCTCGCGGTCACCGTCACGGTGCCACTCACCGTGGCGCCGGAGACGGGCGCCGTCACGTTCACCGTGGGCGCAGTGGTGTCATCCGGCGGAGTGCTGGCTTCCGTGAGCCCGAAGAAGAGCGCCTGGTGATACACACCACAGAGGTTCACGTCGGACTGGTACGCGCCCGTCGCGCCACAGGCGGTGCTGCTCCCAGGAAAGCTGTACTGCGGATCCACCGGGACGGCGTGACCCATGCCGGTGATCTCATAGGTCTCCACCAGCGCCGTGCCCGCGCTGTCCCGGTACACCTTGTGCGGGAAGCCCCCCACGGTGTCCGTCGTGTCCGGTGTCTGGTCGATGCCGTGCACCTGGGTCCACTGCTTCATGGACTCGGTGAGGTTGGCGGGCCTCACCGTGAAGTCATTCGTGCCATGCCAGATGGAGACGCGCGGCCGGGGACCCGTGTAGCCCGGGTAGGCGTTGCGCACGAGGTCCGCCCACGCCGCGGGTGTCTTGCTGACGCCGGGGCTCATGCAGTTGAAGCCCTCGGTCATGGAGTTGGCGCACCGGTACGGACCGCCCGAGTTGATGGCGCCCGCCGCGAAGACGTCCGGGTAGGTGGCCAACATGGCGGGAACCATGAAGCCTCCCGCGGAGAAACCCGTGACGAACACCCGCGCCGGGTCGATGGAATAGGCGGCCTTCATGGCGTCCACCATCTGCTTGATGGACAGCGCCTCACCCGCGCCGCGCGCGATGTCTCCCGGCTCGAACCAGTTGAAGCAGCTGGTGGGGTTGTTGCTGCTCGGCTGCTGCGCGTAGACGACGTAGAACTTGTAGACGTTCGACGCTGCGGTCCACCCGCCAGGCTCCACGCCCGCGGCATTCTGCGTGCACCCGTGCAACACCACCACCAGCGGTGCATTGGCCGGCATGCCCGCTGGCACCTGCCGGAACATCTGGAGGTTGCCAGGGTTGGACCCGAAGCCCGTCACCTGCGTCAGCCCCTGCTCCACCTGCTCGACCTGGGGGACGCCGGTGTCCGGCGCTTCGGCTCCCAGCGGGCCGCAACCCACGGTCGCCGCGACGGCCAACGCCGCGACGCGAAACCAGGGGACGTGCGTGAACCACCCAAGACGACGAATGCCTCGACCGTGCATGGTGCCTCCCTGGCCGCCACGGGGGAGGAGGGTGGGCGGCCGAGTCCGTCTAGGGTTCGGGTGCCCCGGCCGCCGGCAAGCTCTTGAGGAACGCCTCCAGCGCCGCGTTGAACGGCACCGGGCAGTCGAGCTGCACCGTGTGGCCACACCCTTCCAGTCCCACCAGCTTCGAGCCCGGGATGCGCGCGTGGCCGTATTCGAAGATGTCCCGCGGGAAGCCACCGTGCAGGAACGGGTTGGGAATCAGGCGGTCCGCTTCCCCGAAGATGATGATGCTGGGGGCGGTGATGCGGTGGAGGTTGTCGCGCACGAAGTCGTCGTTGGCGAGCCCCCGCACCGAGCGCACGTTGGCATAGGCATACGCGTCGAACTCGGGTGACTTCGCCAGCCGCACGCGCTCCTCGATGAGCCACTCCAGCTCCGGCCGCCAGTGCTGGAAGTTGGCCTGCCGCACGCTGCCCCGGATGCCGTACTCGGGTGCGGACTTGATGAACTCCGTGCTCATCACCCGCGCGAACCAGTCCTTCTCCTTCTGGGAGAACTTCTCGAAGCCCGCGGGCGACACCAGCACCACCCCCGCAGGCTCGTCCGGGTAGCGGATGGCGTAGGACAGCGCCGTCTGCCCTCCCATGGAGTGGCCCACCAGGATGGGATGCTCGACGCCCAGGCTCCGCGTCAGCTCACGCACCGCGTCCGCCATGGCCTCCATGGTGTACGGAAAGGAGCCGGGCTTGTCGGACTTGCCATACCCGGGCAGGTCCACCGCGACGACGTGGTACCCCGCACGCTGGAGCGCGTCGAGCTGCGCGCTCCAGAACTTCAGGTAGCTGCCCAGGCCATGGATGAGCACCACGGTGCGCGCGCCGGGCGCGGCGGGCAGCTCCACGTAGGCCATCTCTGGCACGCGCGCCATGCGGTAGGTGGCCGCCGTCTCGGGCAGGGCCACCCGCTTCAGCGGCCAGGGCTCCTTCGCCCCGGGCGACGCGTAGTCCAGGTCCTGGAACGCCAGCGGCGGCGCGCTGGCGTACGAGCGCACGCAGCCGGTGGAGGAACCCAGCCCCGCCACGAGCAGCAGGACCTTGAGGGCGCGGAAGGGGCTCATGGTCAGAACGCGTACCAGGTGAAGGTGGTGAAGGCGGCGAAGGGGTTGTTCTTCACCGTCGTGGAGCCGTCATAGAAGGCGCCGCGGAACAGGTAGCCGGCGTGCAGGCCCACCGTCATGAGGTAGCGGATGGTGTAACGCACCTCCGCGTTCACCTCGGCGCCAATGAACCGCCCCCGCCGCACGGCCGGGTCCCAGCGCGGCGGGCTCGCCCCCGAGTTGGCCAGGCCCGTGGCCAGCTTGAGGTTGAGCGTGTTGGGGATGATGTCCCACGCCGCGCTCGCGATGCCGGTGCGCAGGCCGTAGCCCTGGTTGGAGATGTCCGTCACCGCGCCCGTGTAGTTGTTCACGGTGCTGGTGAAGGGGAACAGCAGCAGCATCTTGTGGTTGAACCACACCGAGCCGGGCAGGCCGTACTGGTTGAGCGTGAAGGCGCCCGTGTAGCGGCCGTCATCCAGGTTGCTGTCGCCGGTGGTGAACATGCCCTCCAGCGTGACCAGGTCCGCCGGGCCGCGGCCCCACTGGTAGAGCACCTCCAGGTTCGCGGACAGGCCGGAGATGTCCACCTTCTTGTTGAACGTGGTGTCCGCGCGGTCGCTCGTGTAGCTGCCACCGTTGTACATGACGAATCCGGAAGCGGCGAGGCGCCCCGCGCGGAAGTCGATGTTGTGGTGGAAGTTCGCGCCCAACCAGAAGACGTTGCCCGTGGGCCGCTCGATGTTGAAGCGCGGGGTGCCGACGAACGGGTAGAGGCCCGTGGACGAAGGCCCGCTCTTCACGATGCCTTCGAAGGCATACGCGTCCCCCTTCGTGTCATCGCGCAGGTACCAGGCGGACAGGCCGATGTTCGTCCCGGGCTGCACGGGGTAGGCGTAGTCCGCGGTGAGCAGGTAGACGAACTTCAGGCGCGGGTCGTCCCGCGTCGCCTTGTCCGCCTGGGCGCTGCCCAGAGGCAGGAGGCTCAGTTTGGAGAGCCCCTTGTAGTTGCTGTAGAGCGACAGGCCCGTGGCGTCGCTGCCAATGAACGCCAGCTTGTAACCCGTGCGGACGATGTCGTTGAGCGGCGAGCGCGTCGGGTCGAAGATGGAGTCGTAGACCGGCTGCGTGCCGATGAGCAGCGTGAGCCGGGCCGGGTTGCGCGTGGGGTAGACGGCGACGTTGACGTTCTTCGTCTGGAGGTTGACCTGGTCCGCGTTGAAGCCGCCGCCCTCGTTCTGCTGCGAGGCATTGGCGGCGCGGCCCCAGAGGTAGTCCACCTCGAACTGGGCGCGGAAGGACGCCAGCCCGTCCGCGAAGGACGGGCTGTACTCCAGCACGGGGATCCAGCGCTGCTCCACGTAGAACGCCGAACGCCCCGGCTCCACGCGGACGGAGCTGCCGGACAGCGAGCCGATGGGCCCCAGCGACACGCCCTTGAGGCCCGCGGGGTCGCCCACGCTGTTGGTCACCGACAGCCGGGTGAAGAAGTAGTTGATGAGGACGAACTCGCGAGGCTTCGCGTCCTCCTCGCGGTCCTTCTCATCCAACCAGTCGCCGTAATACAGGCCCGGCACCGTGGGGCTCTGCCCCGCCGCCGGCAGCGCCAGCCCAAGCACGAGCGCCACCGCGCCCAGGCGCGCCGCGCCCAACCACCCTCCCGACATATAGACACCTCACCCTGATGGATTGCCGTGAGGGCGGTTCGCGCCCACCGTCCGCCGTGCGACTAGCCGCTGATGTCGTAGACCTGCACCGCGTTGCCGGTGAAGGCCACACCGGAGGTGCTGACCGTCTTGGCGCCCACCGCGCCGTCGGCGCAGCGCCAACCCGTGGCCTTCGCCTCGAAGTAGAGCTCCATGGAGATCTTCTTCTTGTCCGAGGAGATGCTCACGCGGCCTTCCTGCTTGAAGCTGCCGTAGTCCACCAGGATCTCGAAGCAGCTGCCGCCCGCGGTGATGTTGGAGAGCGTGACCGCCTTGGAGTCGAACACCAGCGCGTTCTGCGCGGCGGCGTGATCACACGTGCTGCCGGCCTGGCCGACGCCAGCGGAGTTGAGGATGGTGCCGGGGGTGCTGGTGACGTGGAAGTTGTTGCCGCCCACGCCAATGGACACCTTCTGGAAGCACTGGCTGGCCGAGCCCCAGTTGATGTCCTCGTCCAGCGACAGCGGGTGGCTGGGGATGTTGTCCCCCTCCATCACCAGCGTCTTGCCCTCCAGGAAGGCCAGGATGTTCGACTGGCTGTCCAGCTTGGGCGCGCTGTCCACGGGCTCCTGCGTCGTCTCCTCCCCACAACCCGTGAGGCCCAACGCGCACAGCAGCATCGCGGACGACAGCGTCTTCTTCATGGGGGTGACTCCTCGTTCGGGCGCACGGGGGAAGGTGAAGCCCGATTCATGTTTCAGCTACGGGTAGCACCCGCCTGACGGCCTTGTCAAAAGACAGGCGATGGCCTGATGCGTCAGGACGCCTCATCAGCCGGTCAGGGCGCGAGGAACGGCAGCAGCTCTCCGGTCTTCTGCCACATCGACGCCGGATAGGCCTGTGCCGAGGTGAAGCCCTGGTTCGTGAAGAAGTACTCGTAGGTCGACTGGTACGACGCCTTCCAGCCGTAGCCGGGGTGGTCGGGTTCGCTCCATTCCGCTTTCGGAATGCCCATCGCCTGGAGCGCCGTGCCGAGCCACTGGTTGTAGAGGAGGCCCGACCACAGGAAGTTGCCCTCGCTGCCCGTGCTCGAGTCGCCGCTCACCTTGCGCGTGATGTTCCGGTAGTCGCAGTAGCTGCCCGTCTTGAGGGCGCCCCCCGCGCTCCCGGCGGTCACGACCGGGACGGAGAAGGAGAAGTGGGGCGTGTTGCCGTTCTCCTGCCCCCACGCGAGCAGCGAATCATCCAGCAGGGTTCCCCCCGCGCCGTTCGAGAACCGCTCGAAGCGGGAGGCGAGGTCGAGGAACACTTGCGAGAAGAAGACCTGGTTGAACTGGACCACCAGGTCCTGGTTCGCCCCGGCCACGGTCGCTGGATGAACGACGTTGTTGTGCCAGTCTTCCCCCTGAGGCGCGCGGAGGGTGAACGTCAGGTTCTGGTTGTTCTCGTCGATGCTGAAGGTGGCGATGCGACAGACGCCGCAGTTCATCGCCACGGCGAGCACCTCGTTGACGAGCCGGAAGTACTCGACGTTCTTCGCGGGGTCTCCCGCGAAGGAACCGGAGTTTCGCAGCGACAGGTTGTCGGTGGTGGGACGGGGCGGCACCTCGCAGCCGGCGCTGGTGGTCTCCAGTCGGCGCTGCAGCTCCGCGACCGCGTCGATGTGCTGGTCCAGCCGCATCCTGTCCTCGGCCGAGAGCCGGCCGTTGCCGTTGCGCAGCCGCCGGTAGCTTTCGAGGACCTTGTCCACCACGGGGGCCCGGGCGGTGCCGGGGCTGCTGGTGCCGGCCAGCAAGGTGTCAAAGAGGGCGAGTGAGCTCTCGGTGCCGCTGATATCAGAAGATGCCCTGTCCCGGCGTGAGGACGCGGTCCGGGTCGTAGCGCCGCTTCGCGTGCTCGAACCGCTCCCACGCGGGGTGGAAGTGGCGGCGCCAGTCAGCGGGGCTCAATGGCACGGCATCCACGGGATAGATCTTCCCGCCAATGGCCGTGAGCCGGTCGAAGATGGCGCGGTTCTTCCTCACAAGGGATGCAACGTTCTCCGGCGTCGGTGGAATGGCGGTGCGCAGCAGCGAGAAGAGGAAGACGTGTCTGTCGTTGGGAGTGCGCAGGAAGGGCGTGGTCAGCTCCGAGGAGCGGAAGGGGTAGAGGAGGATGGGCCCCTGTCCCATGTCTGCCTCGGTGGTCTGCGAGAGGACCTCCTGGACGAAGGACTCGGCGGACCGGGCGGGGACGAACATATCCAGCCACGGATGGGGGAAACCCCAGACGCCGAGTTGCTTGAGCAACTCGACCAGCGGCGCGAGCCGGTTGGCGAAGTCGAAGTAGCTGCCGTCGCTCACCTGGAGTGTTCCCGGCTGGAAGCCCAGGCCCGCGAGCAGTCTCGCATCGTGCGGCTCCGAGCCCGGGGTGAAGTACTTCACCACCTCGAGCTGATACGCCCGACCTCCGTTGGAGGCGACGGCGGAGCCCTCGACGTAGTCGAAGCGACCGTCCTCGATGAGCCGCCGCTGGTCCTCCATGAAGCGGTGGAGGTCGTCGTACAGCGCGATGTACGTCCGAGCGCGGGGCGGCACTTCGACGAGCCGCACCCGTGCTCGCACGATGATGCCGAACTGGCCCAGGCCCGAGCGCACGGCGTCGAACAGGGGCCGCTCACGCGTGCGCGAGCACCGCACGAGTTCACCCCGACCCGTGACGACGTCCATTTCCAGGACGTTGTCCACCTGGAGGCCCCAGCGAAACGCCTGTCCGCCGATGCCTCCCGCCGACAGCGTTCCACCGATGCTCAGCTCGATGTAGTCGGTGAGCACCGGCGGGCTCTTGCCGCGGGGAAGCGAGGCCTGGAGCAGTTCGTGCCACCGGACGCCCGCATCCACCCAGGCGCTGTCATCGCCAACCTCGTGGAGGGTCGACAGCGTGGACATGTCGATGACAATGCCCGCCGTCACCTGGGACTGGCCGAAGGTGCTGTGGCTCTCACCGAGGCCCCGAGCGGCGGCGATCTTCATGCCCTGGCGCCGCGCGAAGCGGACCATGGCCACGATGTCCTCCACCGAGCCGGGAACGAGCACCGCCCACGGCGTGCGGTGGAGGATGTGACCGAAGTCCTCCGCGGCCGCGGTCCGCGACGCCGTGTCCATCAGCAACTCGCCATCGAGTGGCGGCAGGGGGACTGCGCCAGCCTCCAGCGTGGAGGCCCAACTCCGGCTCATGGGATTGAATGCCACTGCCACCAACGCACCTTGGAGCAACGACCTCCGGGAGACGGCTCGACTCGACATTCACTCCTCCTTCTACGTCGGAGACGTCCATCCTATGCTCTCCGATGGACGAACGCGCCCCGGCTCGACCGTCGCCGGGGCGCGGCCCTGGTTGCTAGTGCGTGTTCAGCAAGGCGATGTCGCAGGCCGTGAGCTCGCGGCTGTAGGTCCGCACCTCGTCGAACGAGGCCGGAATGCTGGAGAAGCCGTCCATGCAGTCCGGCAGCCTGCGGCCGATACGGAACGAATTGGCGCCCGTGAGGTTCGTCGGCGCGGCGCTGGTCCCAGAGCCGACCAGCACTCCGTCAATGTACATCTTGAGCGACGTGCCACTGCGGGTATAGGCGACGTGGTGCCAGCTGCCATCGTTGAGCGACGTCGGAGAGGCGCCGGTGCCTGCTCCGTTGGTGCCTGACTCGTCCTCGTAGATCTCGAGCGATGTCCCGCTGTTGCCATTGAGCCTTGCCGAGAGGAAGTTGCCCGCACTCCCATCCACCCGGTTTCCGATGAGGTCTCCGGTGCTGGCGTCGTTGAAGGTCGTCTTCAGCCAATAGCTCACGGTGAAGGCGTCCGTTCCGAATTGCCCGGGCGCGAGGCCGAAGTCGACGTGGGCGTTGAGGTCGCACTGTTGGGTGGGGGTGAGAGTGATGGCGCCGGAGCCGTCGAAGCTGACCGTCCGCGACGCCGAGCTTCCCAGCGTTCCGTTCGACGTGCCCGCCGAGTCCAGGGCCGTACTGCCGCTGGCCTCGTCGAAGGTCCATTGGTGGGCGAGGTTGCCGAGCGTATCGCCGGCGAGCGGGCCACCGGTGCAGACCCCCTCCTGAC
Source organism: Corallococcus sp. AB045 (assembly GCF_003668895.1). NCBI lineage: Bacteria > Pseudomonadati > Myxococcota > Myxococcia > Myxococcales > Myxococcaceae > Corallococcus > Corallococcus sp. AB045. The sequence continues at coordinate 34,586 of NZ_RAWN01000045.1, read as the reverse complement.
AGGTGTCCGGCTGGGTGCAGGCGTTGCCGTCGCTGCACGCCGTTCCATTGGGGGCCGCCGGATTGGAGCACTGCCCAGTCAATGGATTACAGGTGCCTGCGATGTGGCACGCGTCGAGAGGCGCGCAGACCACCCCCGCGCAGAGGTCGGGCTCGCAGGTGTAGCTCCCGGGCGTGTTGACGCAGATTTCACCCGGCTGGCAGTTCGCCGTCCCGTCGGCGCACTCGTCGATGTCGGTGCAGACGCTCGGCTGTCCCGTGCAGGTGTAGCCCGGCTCCACCTCACAGACGCTGTTGCAGCCGTCTCCAGAGAGTTGATTGTCGTCGTCACAGACTTCGAAGCCGCCCAGCACCCCATCACCACAGAGGGGCCGCAGCGACGTTTCCACCGCGTCCACCAGGTAGAGCGCGAGCACCGCGCCCCTCAGGCGCACGTAGCGATAGGGCACGTTCCCCGGGTACGTCGCCACCGCGATATGCGTCCCCAGGCCCAGTTCCTTCAGGTGCAACGTGCTGGAGCCGATGAAGGTCCCATCCGCCTTCAGGAAGTCCACCTGCGCCACCAGGGCCAACGTGAGGCCCTGGTAGTAGACGCGCAGGTCTCCGGTGCCCTCCTCGCCCTGGCCCAGGTCCAGGACCAGCGCCGAATTGAGCAAGCTCAGCATGGTCGCTGCCTGCCCGTCCGGAGCGCCCAGCGCCGCGCTCGCGTTGAGCACCGCCGCCGTGGTGCTCGACACCACCGCGTCCGCATACGGGTCCCACGTCAACGATGCTTCCGGACGCTCACGCGTCAACGCCTCGTCGCTCTCTTGCGACACCCCATCCTCCGGAGGACGGACCTGCTCCTCCAGGGACTCCACAGCACACGCCCCCAGCGACAAGGCCAGTGTCACGCCCAGTCCCCACGACCACAGCGCACCAGGACGGCTTCGCATCGAGTGTCTCCCTCCAAGGGGCGGAATGGAGCCCGGAATGGACCGTCCCTCCCATGGAATGAACGACACCATTCCGTGCTCCCCACTGCTCGGTGCGCAACACGCGGATGGCCAACGTCCTCGAACCACCAACTGACAAGCACTCGAAGACCATCGATACAAAATCCATGACGTGCATCTGCCGTGGCAACTCGACTTCCTCATCCGACGGCGTGAGCACCGTGCGTGCTCCGCCGCGCAGGGCGTGCACATCCCCCGCGAAGTCCGCGGGGTCGATGGGCTCCAGCACGCGCACCCGGGCGTGGACGGACTGCTGGAAGACGAGCGCGTGCTTCGGCTGGGTCAGCGCGGTGCCGGTGAGGACCACGGGGATGATGGGGCAGGGCTGCTGGACGGAGAGCGTGAAGGCGCCGTCCTTGACGGCCTTCACCTTGCCGTCCCGGGAGCGGGTGCCTTCGGGAAACATCAGGATGGGGACGCCGCGTGACAACCAGCGCTCACACCCGGCCATCATCCGGAGGACGCTGGCGCGGTCTCCGCGGATGAGCGGTACATAGCGGTTGAGGCGCATGTTCCAGCCAATGAGTGGCAGCTTGAAGTTCTCGCCTTGGAGACCCACTTGAACGGCCGGTAGAGACCGAAGTGGACCAGGATGTCCCCCAGCGACTCGTGGTTGGACACCAGCACCGCCGCGCCCCTCCAGGGCAGGCGTTCGCGGCCCTCCACCCGCAGGTGCCACCTCGGGTTCACGTAGAAATACAGCTGTGCCCAGAAGCACGAGTACAGGTGCAGCACCCGCCCGTTCGCGTCGAACGGGCGGGTGAGCGCCCACAGCAGGAGCGCTCCCAGGAACAGCACCGCGCTGGAGAGCGCGAGGAAGGCCCAGTGCGCGCTCGAGAGGAGGACTCGGGCGGTCCCCGGTCTGTCATGGACGGATGGCTCCACAGCCAATCGGGCTCCTGTCCTTCCCATGCTCATGCGTCTATTTCCCGAGGGGAAGGCACAGCCGAGGCGGCGAAGGCTCCGCTTGCCGCCGCGACGCAGGCTTTCCTCCGGCCAGCGACGCCTGTCGGGCAAGCGACTGCTCGTGGGGCAGTGTTCAATTCCATGCGCCGCTTCCGCGCATCTGCCCTCTTGCCGCGAGTGGAATGTCTTGCTTCGGGAGCGCCGTGTAGAGTCGGACAGGCTGTCCATTCAGGGGGGGGGAACATGAGAAGAACGACAATGGCCTGGCGGCTCCAGGCCTTGCTCACCACGGTGGTCTGGTTCAGCGTCCTGGCGTGCGCGGGTTCCGACCCGGATGGCGCGGACCCCTGCCAGCGCAATCCCTCTCAGTGTGTACCGGATGGAGGCAACCCTGGGCCTGATGTGACGCCTCCCACCCTCACCGACAGTTCGCAGTCCGCCACCCAGGTGCTGGTGCAGCGTCCGGTCACCTTTCGCGTGAAGGCCCACGACGAGGAGTCCCCCCAGCTGCGCTTCTCCTGGACGGCCAACGTCGGGACCCTGGGCAGCCCCTCTCATACGGGTACCAGCAGTGAAGTCATCTGGACCTCTCCCTCCTGTGTGCCCACGGGGACCGTCGCGACGGTGACGGTCACGGTCGCGAACAGCGGGGATGCGTCTGTTTCCAAAACCTTCACCGTCGACGCCAATGCGTGCCCGAAGCCCACCGTCGTCGCAGGCAGTGCCCATACGGTGGCGCTGCGCGGGGATGGGACTGTCTGGGCCTGGGGCTCCAACGCGAACGGCCAACTGGGCGATGGGACGACCACGGACCGAGCTGCGCCGGTGCGGGTTTCCGGGCTGACCAGCGTGATTGCCCTGGCTGCAGGCGGCCGCCACTCCTTGGCGCTGCGCAACGACGGGACCGTCTGGGCCTGGGGTTACAATGTGGCTGGCCAACTGGGGGATGGGACGTTCAACTCCCGGGCCACGCCCGTCCTGGTGTCCGGGCTCACGGGTATCACGGCCCTGAGCGCCGGCAGCAACTTCACGCTGGCGCTGAGCGGCGATGGAACCGTCTGGGCCTGGGGCGCCAATGGGGAGCGCCAACTGGCGGATGGGACGACCCGCTCGCGGACACGGCCCGTGCGGGTGCCCTCGCTCACGGGAATCACCGCCGTGGCCGCGGGCGGTAGCTTTGCGTTGGCACTGCGCGCGGATGGGACTGTCTGGGGTTGGGGCTTCAACGGGAGCGGCCAAATGGGGAACGGGACCACCACCGAACAGGGAACGCCAGGGCAGGTGCCAGGGCTCACGGGCGTCACTGCCCTGGCGGCGGCCCCCAACCACACGTTGGCGCTGCGCGCGGATGGGACCGTCTGGGGTTGGGGCTTCAACGGGAGCAACCAACTGGGAGAGACCTCCTACGTCTTCGAGTCCACGCCGGTCCAGGTGGCCGGGCTCACGGAGGTCGTCGCCCTGGCGGCGGGCAGTTACAGCTCCATGGCGCTGCGGGGTGATGGGACCGTCTGGGCCTGGGGCCTCAACCACTTCGGCCAGCTGGGGGATGGGACGACCACCCAGCGAGTCACCCCGGTGCAGGTGTCCGGGCTCATGGGGGTGAGCGTCCTGACGGCTGGCTCCTCCCATGGGGTGGCCCTGTGCGGCGATGGAGCCCTGCGAGCGTGGGGCGACAACCGCCATGGCCAACTGGGGGATGGGACGACCTCCCTCCGGCCCCTGGCGGCGCAGGTGTCCGGGCTCACGGGCGTGACCGCCCTGGCCTCGAGCGGTGACCATTCATTGGCGCTGCGCGGGGATGGGACGACCATCGACCGAGCTGCGCCGGTGCGGGTGTCTGGCCTCATGGGGGTCACCGCCGTGGCCGCGGGCGAATCCCATGCATTGGCGCTGCGCGACGATGGGACCGTCTGGTCCTGGGGCTCCAACGAAAGCGGCAACCTGGGAGATGGGACGCTCACGGCCCGACTCACGCCCGTCCAGGTGTCGGGGCTCACGGACGTCACCGCGCTGGCGGCAGGCCGCGCCAGCTCGATGGCGCTGCGCGCGGATGGGACCGTCTGGGCCTGGGGTTCCAACGGGAACGGCCAACTGGGCGATGGGACGACCACGGACCGAGCTGCGCCGGTGCGGGTGGCCGGGCTCACGGACGTCACCGCGCTGGCGGCAGGCAATGTGTTCATGATGGCACTGCGCGGGGATGGGACCGTCTGGGCCTGGGGCTCCAACGGGAACGGCCAACTGGGCGATGGGACGACAGGAAATCGGGCAGTGCCGGTGCGGGTGGCCGGGCTCGCGGAGGTCACCGCCATCGCAGCGGGCGGTGCCCACGGATTGGCGCTGCGCGCGGATGGGACCGTCTGGGCCTGGGGCGACAACCGTTTCAACCAACTGGGGAACGGGACCACCCAGCAGCAACTCGCGGCGGGGCAGGTCTCCGGGCTGGCGGGGGTCACCGCCCTGTCCGCGAGGGGGAGCCAGTCCATGGCGCTGCGCGGGGACGGGACTGTCTGGGCCTGGGGCTCCAACGGGAACGGCCAACTGGGCGATGGGACGACCACGGACCGAGCTGTGCCGGTGCAGGTGGCCGGGCTCACGGAGGTCACCGCGCTGGGCTCGGGCTCCTCCCACGCGTTGGCGCTGCGCCGGGATGGCACCGTCTGGGCCTGGGGCTTCAACGGCGTTGGACAGCTCGGTGATGGGACGGTGCCGGTGCGGGTCCCCGTCAAATCCCTGCTGCCTTGAGCGTGGCCCAGTGCACGGACTTCGCCGTGGGCGCGGCCTCTTCAGGATGAGGTCGCGCACCGGCTAGACCCTGGCACCTGCCGCCGTGGCAACTCGACTTCCTCATCCGTCGGTCCGAGCACCCTCGGTCCTTCCGGCGTCCACACGATGGCGTTGGCCATCGCGAGGTGCACCTCCGGAGTACGACCGGGGGTGCATTCCATTCAACCTGAGCCCTGCGGTAGATAGCCGCCCATGCGCTCACACTTCTGTGCTCTCGTCCTTCTCTCCGCCACCACTGGCTGTGCCACCGTTAGCAAGCAGCAGTATGCGGACCTCTCCGCGGGTGCCATTGGTTGCCCTGCCGAAGAGCTGGTGATTACCGGAGAGAAGAGCTCGTATGGCCTTGGCGAGATGGTGGCACCCTGGAACGCTGAATGCCGTGGACACCGCTTCATCTGCAGCGCCGCCGGCCAGACCGTGAGCTGCAAGGAGGAGCTGAAGGCAGTCGAAGCGCCGTCGGCGGCGCCGGCTGCCGCGCAAGCCGAGGAGGGGCCGCAGTAGCGTCGTCCTTCGCCTTCCGCCGTGTTTCACCGGCCCTGACGGCCGCTACCCGCCGACAGGAGGCAGGTCGCACTCCCAGGTACCCTGGTACGAGCAGATGCAGTTGCTGGGCGTCTGTTCGTCCACGCAGCAGTCCGTCCAGACGTTGGGGCCCCCATAGCAACGGGAGCCATGCATGGACCAGCACGACCTGGCGGTGCAGGCGCCGCCGGTCGGGGGCGGGGGGCAGTACTGGTAGACGCCGTCGCACTGCACGCTGGAGCCATCCACCGCGGAGCAGGAAGAGCCCTGACAGGAGAGCGTCCCCGTCTGGCAGGTCGTCGAACACGAGACGAGGGCCTCGGTCTGCTGACCCCATTCCTCTGGGGACTCGTTGGCCGCCAGACCACCACAGGCCGTCAGGCCGGCCAGCATCGCGGACAGCATCAGGGAACGCTTCATCCACGGTCCTTGCAAGAGGAGCGAGGAATTGAAGCATGGCGCGGGCGGGAAGTCGAACGGCCGTGCGAGCCTTTGAGCGCAGCCCGGTAGCAACACGGGCGCACCGTGAGTTTGTCAGGTCCTCCCACTGCCGCACGGAGCTACGTGAAGCCCTTCAGAAGAAGGTCCGGGAACTCGTCGCGAGAGTCGAAGAGCGCGAAGGGCGCCTGAAGCGCATTCGCGAGGAGTACCAGATCAATGCCGAGCGGCTGGCGGCCCTGGTCATCCAGTACCAGAACAGGGACTCCAACTTCGTGTCCTACCAGTCCCAGAACGGCGCATCACAGACTTCCATCGTGCCCGCGGGCGTCATCGCCAACCTCATCAGTGAGAGCGAGATGATCGACTCGGAGCGGGGACAGATTCGCAAGGTGGAGCTGGTCCTGCGCAACCTCCCCGACGCGGAGCTCTACCACGAGCCTCGGACCGGCGCGGTCAGGAGCAGGCAACCGCTGCATCAGCTCACGGATGATGAGCTCGAGTACCTCGGGTTCTGATCCGCTCCCTCGTCAGCCCCTGCGCATGTCGAGGTGCGGGATGCCGTCCTCGTCGTAGATGTCGCTCACGGCCACGAAGCCGAAGCCTTCGTAGAAGCGCTGCAGGTAGGCCTGCGCCCCGATGCGCACGGGCGCGCCCGGAAAGCGCTCGGAGAGGAAGTTCAGCCCGCGCTCGACCAGGTCGCGGCCCTGCCGCTGCCCGCGCAGCGCCGGCGCGGTGACGACGCGGCCGAGGCTCGCCTCGGGGAACTTGAGGCCGGGCGGCAGTGCGCGCAGGTAGGCGCCCAACTGCCCCGTGCCCGGGACGCCCCCGAGCAGGTGGAAGCACGCGGCGTCCAGGCCGTCCGCGTCGAGATAGATGCTCTTCTGCTCCACCACGAAGACTTCGGAGCGCAGCGCGAGCAGCCGGTACAGCTCCTCGAGCGTGAGCTCGTTGAAGCGCTTCCACTGCCAGTCGAGAGAAGAGGGGGCCATGGTGTCCTGTCACCTTAGCGCCAGCGACATGAGCGGGCCACGCGGTGGGCACGTGAAGCGGCGTGCCCCGGTGGTTGATTCGCTCTCCTCCCAGCCGCCATCATGCGGGCACCATGAGCTTCGAGGATCTGCTCGGCCTCCTGGCGGGCTTCGTGGGACTCCCCGCCATCATCCTGTCCCTCCTCGCCCGCTCCCGCCGCGTGACCGTGCGGTTGGAGCAGCAGGGGCTGCTCATCCAGGGGAAGGTGACCTTCGTCAGGAGGCGGTCAGGCACCGAGAACTGGATCTACTATGCCTTCCGGCCCGCGGAGGGACCGGAGCGCCAAGGCGTCTTCACCGAGCCATCCTCGCCGGCCATGAATCGGAGCCCAGGCTCTTCCGTTGACGTCCTCTACCTGGCGGACGCGCCCCACCACCACATGGCCGTCGTGGGCGGAGGCCTCACCCATCAGCGCTTCCTGCTCGTTGCGGCATTGCTCGTTTGCTTCTCGCTCCTTGGCGTCCTCGTCGCGCTGCACTCCTATTTCACCCGGGAGCAGCGCCACGAACTTCCACGCCACGCGGACGTTCGACTGCTTCATCGCACGCGGTCGGCGCAACCCGCCCCGGCATAGGGATTCCCTGCGTGTCTTCAGGCGAAGCTCCGTGGCGAAATGAGCGCTGCTTGTGATTTGATGCCGCTCAATCCCTCAAGGAGAGACATGCCATGAAGAGCTTTCCGGGTGTGCTGACGGTGCTTGTCGTCTCGGTGTTGGTGGCCTGTGGTGGAGTGGAACCTGTCGAGGCGCCGGACCTGGGGCAGCAGTCGAGCGCCCTCGTCACGTGCTCACAAACCTGTCCAAATGGCTCGACGGTGTCTTGTGAGGGGAACACGTGTTCGGTGCAGGCGGACTCCGTCGAGTGCGATGGCATCTACAACATCTGTTTCACACCCACTCCCATCTGTGGGCTGAACAATCGCTGCAGCAAGCTCGCGGGCGCCCCGTGTTCGCCCGTTGGTGCGTCGCGGAGTTGCTGTCTGCCGGGCCACCCCAATCCCAATTGCTTCTGTACGCCCCTGGGCGTCTGGGCTTGCAGTGCGCTGTGACGCGCTGCACTTGAGCCTGATCCAACTGATGGGGTGAGCCCGGTTTGTCCGGGCAGGCTCATCTCCCTTCGCGTGAAGGGGGCTGGCGGGCCGCGTCCGGCGCCACGGGCAGGAAATGAGGATTGAATCCGCCCTGTGTGCATCCAGAGAGGGGCTCTTCCTGGAGCAGACCTTCGCCCGGGGCCTGTTGCCCCTGGACTTCGAGCAGCTCAAGGTGCAGCGCTTCCGCTGGGCGGCGGGGCCCTCCCAGCAACTGCGGATGCATTGGCGCTCGCTGGCTGACGATGGGGCCATGGAACACGAGAAGGAGTTGGAAACCCTGTTCACGCCAGGGCTGGGTCCGGCTGTCATTGGCCGTGCGGGCTTGTCTGTCTTGACCAGGGATTGTCCAGAAGTCTACCCTCCGGCCTCTTCTTCGAGGGGGAAGTCCATGCAAGCAATGAAGTGTTTCCTGGCGGCGGTCGTGTTGTTCGCGGTCGCATGTGGTGGTTCGTCCGTGCCGTCCACGCCGGTCCTGCGCGATGGAGAGGGGCTGCTGGAGCTGCCCCTGGTCTCCACGACCGCGGCGGGCCGCAGCTACAAGCTGGTGGGCGCGACGTTCACCCTCACCGGGCCGCAGTCCACCACCATCACCGACACGACGGCGGACACGGTGAGCGTGCCGCTCATCGCCGGTGACTACACCCTCCAGCTGACCGGGACCTGGCATATCGAACGCACGGACCAGCCGGGCGTGACGGTGCCGTCCACGCTTGTCTCTCCGAACCCCCTGGTGTTCACGCTGGGCGAGGGCGAGACGCGCCCGGTGCGCTTCCTCTTCAAGGTTCCGGGCGACGGCAACGCGGACGTGGGCTTCCGGGTGGACCATGGAGGCTGGGTGTCCGGGACCCTCCACTTCTTTGACCGCACACCGTCCCCGAACGGCCCGCCGGACATCTTCGCGGAGCTGAGCGGGAAGACGGTTCCCTTCGTCATCAGCTTTGAGTCGTCGACGGTGACCCGGAGCTCGGATTCCTACTCCAATCAGGTCGTCGTGCAGACCAGCCCCGTCACCCTCCAGTTCGGCGGCGCGCCCACCCAGGTGTTGCAGAAGCGGATCATCCCCGCGCTCGAGGGACAGCCGCTGAACATCGTGCTGGGGACCTCGGCTCCGGGCCAGTCCTACGCGCAGCCCATCGTCCTGGAGAATCCGGCGTCGGGCACCACGCTGCGGCTGGATCTCTACCTGTATGACCTCGGAGTGGGCCCGGACGGTTATCCGCAGCTGGAGCCCTTCTCCTTCAGCGACGGGCACGCGGAGATCTCCACCTACTGGGGGAGCATCCCGGCCAACATCAGCGACGGCGTGGTCGCGCCCCAGTAGCCGCCGCGCCTCCCACCGCCGCGCGCCGCTCCTCTTCGCGGGACGGCGCGCGGCCTGCCATGAGGATGTCCTTTCAGGCGTATCTCCAGCGGCTGGAGGCCGCCCGGAAGCGGGTGGACCCAAAGGACCGACCATGAAGAAGCTGCTCGTAGGAATGATGCTGGCTGTGATTCCGCTCGTGGGCTGTGGAGCGGAGGTCGACGGTCTGGCGGAGCAGGGCCAGATTGTCACCACGGAGGATGGCACCGAGGGCGCGTCCTGTGGGGTCGTGCTGGAGTACTGCAAGGACCCGAAAACGGGCCGGCCGAACTGCGCGCAGACCCACTGCACCATGGACGAAGCCGTCACCGCCTGTAAGGCCCTCATCAAGAAGCATTGCTGAGCCGCGCTCCTGTTCGAGAAAGCCGTGCGCTCGCCCAGCTTCAGCGACACCTGCCCCTTGGCGAACGCAGCCTTCGCCTGGGCGAGCCGCTCCTGGGAGACAGAACTCACGCGCGGGTTGACAGCCACCCGTAGCTGACGGAGCACAGGGGCATGATTGAGCTTCCCGAGCGAGCCGCGATGCCGGACTACCAGCGGTACATCCACGACCTGGAGTCGCTGCACGGCTGGCTCCAGCAGGACCTGATCCTCAACTGCTTCCGGATGGGCGAGGAGGTGGGCGAGCTCTTCAAGGCGGTGCGCCAGTACGAGAAGCAGCCCTCCGAGGCGCGGGCTCGCGAGCATGTGGGGGAGGAGCTGGTGGACGTGCTCAACTACCTCCTGGCCATCGCCAACCGCGCGGGCGTGGACCTGGAGCAGGCCTTCCGGGAGAAGAACGCGCGCAACCAGCAGCGCACCTGGTAATGAATCCGGCTCACGTCCGGCCCCGCACGAAGTCCACGAAGGCCTTGAGCACGGGCGGCAGGTGTCTGCGGCTCGGGTAATAGAGAAAGAAGCCGGAGTAGGGCGGGCACCACGCCTCCAGCACGCGCACCAGCCGTCCCTGGTCGATGAGGGGCTGCACCTGCGACTCGAAGAGATACGCCAGCCCCAGGCCCGCGAGCGCGGCCTCCAGGATCTCCACCTGGTCGCTCAGGGCCAGCGAGCCGCGTGTCTCCACTTCCAGCTCCTTGCCGTTGCGCTCGAACTCCCAGGCGTAGCGTGCGCCGTTGGTGAACCGCATCTGGATGCAGTCATGCGCGGCCAGGTCCCGGGGTGTCTTCGGGTGCGGGTGCTTCGCGAAGTACGCGGGCGTGGCGACGATGGCCGTCCTCAGCGGAGGGCCCAGCGGAATCGCCACCATGTCCGCGGCAACGCGTTCGTGGAAGCGCACGCCGGCGTCGAAGCCCTCCTTGACGATGTCCACGAACGCGCCGCTGTCGACGACCTCCACCTCGATGCCCGGGTGCGCCGCCATGAAGGGGCCCAGCACCGGCATCAGGCTCAGGCGGATGGCCACCCGGGCCGCGCTGAGGCGCAGCCTTCCCACGGGTGCCTCCCGGAACGAGTTCAGGTCATCGAGCGCGTCGTCGATGTCCCGGAATGCTGGCCGCAGCCGCTCGGCGAGCCGTTCACCCGCAGCGGTGAGCCCCACGCTCCGGGTGGTGCGGTGCACCAGCCGCAGGTCTAGCTTCTCCTCCAGGCCCCGCAGGCTGTGGCTCAGCGCGGATGGCGTCACGCCCAGGGCCGCCGCCGCACGGCGGAAGTTCAGGTGCCGGGCAATCTCCAGGAACACCGTCAGCTCACGGACGTCGGCCTGCATGGAGGCTCCCTTTTACTGTTGAGTCAGGTTCAACGGTCTTGTGCCTGCCGTGCGCATTCTCTCATGGATGGCTTGGGCCTATTCAATGGCGTGTCACCCACTAACGCGGAGCAAGCACATGAAGACCTGGCTCATCACTGGCGCATCCCGTGGTTTTGGAGTCCTCATTGCCCAGGCGGCGCTAGACGCGGGAGATCGTGTCATCGCCACCGCGCGCAACCCGAAGAGCATCCCCCTGGCGGCCCACCCCAGGCTGGTGGTCGCGCAACTGGACGTCACGGATGAGGCCCGGGCCCGGGCCGTCGTGGCGGAGGCGGGCCGCGTCGACGTGCTCGTGAACAACGCGGGCTTCGGCCTGCTCGGCGGCGTGGAGGAGGCGAGCGCCGACGAAATCGAGAAGCTCTACCGCACCAACGTCTTCGGCCTGCTCGCCGTCACCCGCGCGGTGCTGCCCGTCATGCGCCAGCAGCGCTCCGGGCACATCATCAACCTGTCCTCCATTGGCGGGTACCGCTCCGCGGCGGGGTGGGGCGTGTACTGCTCCACCAAGTTCGCGGTGGAGGGCCTGAGCGAGGCGCTCCAGGACGAGCTGGCCCCGCTGGGCATCCATGTCACGGTGGTGGAGCCCGGCTACTTCCGCACTGACTTCCTGGACGCGGCGTCCCTCACCCGGTCGGAGCGCATCATCCCCGACTACGCGGAGACGTCCGGCGCCATGCGCAAGCGCGCCGTCGAGCTCAACCATCAGCAGCCGGGTGACCCGGCGAAGCTCGCGACCGCGATGATCACACTGGCGAAGATGGGACAGCCTCCCCTTCGCCTGGCCCTGGACAGTGACACGGTGAAGGCCCTGGAGGAGAAGAACGCCTTCGTCGCCCGGGAACTGGCCGCCCACCGCGCCCTCTCCCTGTCCACGGACTTCACTTGAGGTCCGTATTGAACCCCTTCGTCTGACGGCGCCGCGCGCGGCATCCCCTGGTCCGGTTTTCCCAGGCCTCACATTGCGGCTAGCCTGGGGACCGAGGGGCACCCGTTGATGGGGCCCGAAGGGGGAGAGGATGGGCCGCGATTCCTACGCGTCGATGCGGAAGAGGGAGGCAAAGGAGCAAGAGCGACAGACTCAACTGCGCCTTGCGCGTGAATCCGCGGAGGAGAGCAAGGCGCGAGTCGAGGAGTTGAAGTCGACGCATAAGGCCTGTAGCGCTCCTATCGACTGGCGAGCACTCGCGGTCAGTCTGCCTCCTGCGCCGGTGACGCCTACCCACTGGGCGGAACGTTCAGCCGACCGCCGAACCCGCCTGCTGACCCTCTTTGAAATTCCCTCGGCACAATTGCCGAACAGGGTGTCTGCCTTGGCGGAGGACTCAGCCCGGTTCAATTCCTCGCAACAAGCCTTCCAGGAGGAGGCACTGGAGCAGGCTGATTCCGTTGCCCTGGCGCAAGGTATCCTTCAGGGGGACCCAAGAAGTTACCGGCGCGTCCTGCTGGAGATTTCCAATAACTCCAGGGCATCTCCTGGCGGAATGGCGGTGGACTTCGATATCCACTCGCCCCATCTGGTGGAGTCACGGGTTACGGTCCAGGGTTCGGCCATTCTGCCTGCCGAGGTTCAAACATTGACCTCGACCGGTAAGCTGTCGACGAAGTCCATTCCCCGCGTCCAATTCGTCGAACTCTACCAGGACCACGTGTGCTCGTGGGTCTTGCGAGTGGCACGTGAGGTTCATGCGCTCCTTCCGGTGAAGGCCGTCCTCGTGACGGCGTACTCGGCTGACGGGCTCCCGGCGCTCTCCCCCGTACTCTCCACGATCATTCATCGAGGGCAAATGGAGAGCCTGGCGTTCGATACCCTCGATCCATCGGACGCGTTGGACGGGCTGCAAACCCGAACGAATTTCAAGGCTTCCCGTCGTACCGGCGCATTCCAACCCATCGTCGCCTTCTCTCCATCAGACGTTCTCTTCACTGAACCCGCCAGTTCGCTTCAGTCGATGATCGAAACCGCGAATCGGTTCCTTGAGGAACTTGAGTAGACACCTTCGGGGGGCTCATCATGACAGGCCTATTTGCATTGATATTCATCGCATGCGGTCTCGGGTTCATCCCGGTCGCAATCTGGGCGTTCGTGCTGCGCGGTCGCTGGCAGAAGACCCAGCGGTCGCTATCGGAAGTCGAGCAGGAACTCACGAAAGTCCGCGCCGACTCCTTGGCCGAAGGGGAGCGTCTCAAGCAGGAGGTCAGCAAAAGACTTGATGACGTGGACGCGGAGTTGTCGCACGAGCGGGAAAAGGCGAAAGCCGAAGCAGAGCGGGTGCGCGCCCACTTCGAAGAGGAATTCAGAAAGGCGATGGGGACCTTCGAACCGCTGTTGCGTTTCCAAGGGCTCGCGAACGCGGAACAGGAAGTCAAACGCTCTCTCGATGAGGCGCTCAAGCTGGCAGGTGCGCTCAAACAGCAAGCTGAGACCTACTCCGCGACATCCAGAGCCCGGAGCGAAGTCGAGCTTCGTGAGGCAAGCAACAAGCTCAAGGAACTGCGAACACAAGCGGACTCCGTCCTCAGCAAGGCAACCCAGGATGCGCGAAAGATCCTGGACGACGCTCACAAGGGCGCTGAGCGGATCGCGGGAAATGCATACATCGCCCTGCGAGAGAAGGATGCGTTGGAGCAGGCTGTTCGCGCGATCCGCAACGTGATCGACGGCTATGGAGACAAGTACGTCGTTCCGACGCGAAGCCTTCTGGATGAACTGGCCGCGGACTTTGGTCACTTGGAGGCCGGGGTCAAGTTGAAGTCGGCCCGGGATCAGTCCCGACGAATGGTAGAAGAAGGCCACGCCGCGGAGTGCGACTACGCGGAAGCCAAGCGGAAGGAGGCCGCGGTCCGATTCGTTATCGACGCGTTCAATGGCCGTGTGGATGGAATCCTCTCAAGGACCAGGAGCGACAATTACGGGACGCTCGAGCAGGAGATCCGGGACGCCTTCGCCTTGGTCAACCTGAACGGAGAGGCATTCCGGAATGCACGAATCCTGGAGGCGTATCTGGCGGCAAGGCTGGAAGAGCTGAGGTGGGCAGTCACTGCTCAGGAGCTCCGCCTTCGTGAGCGGGAGGAGCAGCGCCGGATCCAGGAACAGATTCGTGAAGAAGAGAAGGCGCGCCGCGAAGCGGAGCGCGTCATGAAGGATGCGCAGAGGGAGGAAGAGGTCCTGGCCAAGGCTCTGGAGAAAGCGCGTGCCGAGGCCGAGTCCGCGTCGGCTGAAGAGCGTGCTCGCTTTCAGCAAAAGGTCGACGAGTTGAACCAACGCCTGGCGGAGGCAGAAGCCAAGAATCTCAGAGCGAAGTCGATGGCCGAGCAGACGCGTTCCGGCAACGTGTATGTCATCTCAAACGTGGGGTCCTTTGGGGATGGGATCTTGAAGATCGGGATGACCCGCCGCCTCGACCCGATGGATCGCATCTACGAGTTGGGTGATGCGTCCGTTCCATTCGAGTTCGACGTCCATGCGATGATCACGACCGACGACGCACCCGGCCTGGAGCGCGAACTCCACAATCGGTTCGAGGATCGAAGGGTCAATCGTGTCAACCTGAGGAAGGAGTTCTTCCGGGTTTCCATCCTCGAACTGCGGGACCTGGTGGCGGCCAAGGGACTCACGGCCGCATTCACGATGGCGGCGGAGGCGCGTGAGTACCGGGAATCCGTGGCGATAGCTCAGCGCGGCGCAGAAGGAGCTGCTGGCGCCCCCACCGCTGAGATCCGCTGAGATTCACAAGGGGAGCCAGAAAAGACCGAGGCCGGAAACCGCTGGGTCTCAGCGGCTTCCGGCCTCGGTCCTTCAGTGTCCCCGACGGGATTCGAACCCGTGTTACCGGCTTGAAAGGCCAGCGTCCTGGGCCTCTAGACGACGGGGACGTCGTCACTGCTTGAGTCGCGGGGGGCTCGAACCCCCGACCCTCGGCTTAAAAGGCCGGTGCTCTACCAGCTGAGCTAGCGACTCGCTATTCTTTTTTTGGCACCGGCTGCGGATCCGCCAGCGGCCCCGCGAGGCGCTTCCTACCAGCAGCGCCCGGGGAGTTCCACTGGCGATCGCAGGCGCCCCGTCCTGACACGCCCCGTCCCGACCCGCGGTGAACATCCGCCGGCCCGGCGCCCTCCACCCGTCAGTCTCCAGCGCTATACACGGGCATGTCCCAGGAAGCTC
The DNA here is from genome assembly GCF_003668895.1 of Corallococcus sp. AB045. NCBI lineage: Bacteria > Pseudomonadati > Myxococcota > Myxococcia > Myxococcales > Myxococcaceae > Corallococcus > Corallococcus sp. AB045. Next base: position 19,549 of record NZ_RAWN01000045.1, on the reverse strand, counting down.
CCGAACCGCCCGACGACACCCCCGAGGACGAAGAGGCAGGGGAGCAGGCCCCGTTCCGCCGCTACCTCACCCGCACGGGCGCCGAGCGCATGCACCGCGAGCTGCTCCAACTCCTCAACGAGGCCCGCCCCAAGGTCACCGCCGAGGTCTCCGCCGCCGCCGCCCAGGGCGACCGTTCAGAAAACGCCGAATACATCTACGGCAAGAAGCGCCTCAGGGAGATCGACCGGCGCATCCGCTTCCTCTCCAAGCGCCTGGACACCGCCACCATCGTCACCCCCTCGGAACAGGGGGACCGCTCGAAAGTCTACTTTGGAGCCACCGTGACCCTGGAGGACGAGGGCGGAATCCGCAGCACGTACCAGATTGTCGGTTCGGATGAGATCGACGCCTCCGGAGGCCGCATCAGCGTCGAGTCACCCATGGGCCGCGCGCTCCTGCGCAAGACCCTTGGCGACACCGTGGAGGTGCGGCGCCCACGGGGTGAGATTGAACTCACCCTGATGGACATCCGCTACGACTAGGACGCTCCCATGCCCCGGACGCCAGAGCTCAGCTCCCATGCTCGCCGCACCTATTCGCGCCTGAGCAGCGTGGACCTGGCCGCGTCCGCGGGGGAGTCCCTGTCCCTGGACGACCTGGGCCTGGAGTCCGGCGGTGACCGCGTGGGCCTGGCGTTCGGCACCTACAGCCAGGAGGGCCTGGAGAACGCCCTCCGGGCCTACGGCTTCGCGCAGCGCCTGGAAGAGCGGGTGGGCCCCGTCGAGCTGCGCCTGTCCTGCCAGGATCCGTTCCAGCCTCGCATCACCGTCCTGAGCCGCCGCTACCACGCGCCCGTCGTGGACCTGTCCCTGCGCCAGGCCCTGGGCGCGGAGGTCGGCTTCACCCGCTCGGCCGCGGAGGCGCCGCTGCTCTACGTGGACAGCCTCCTCCTGCAGCACCCGGGGCGCCCCTTTGACTGGAACCGGCCGCCGCTCCCGGGACAGCTCCACCCCGGACTCTCCCTGTCGCGCGACCTGATGGAACTCCTGCACCTCATGGCCCGCCGCATCGGCGCGGAAGGCGTGGCGCTGATGCCCGCGACCTTCTCCGCCGCGTGCGTCTACGAGCCGCGCTTCACCTTCGGGGACGGCGCCGCGCAGGGGCACTTCAGCGCCCTTCGCCGCGCGGGCCGAGGCTGGCCCCGCTGGCTCGTGGCGTGGGCCGTGGAGCTGGGCTGCATGCGGGACGCGCAGGGCCAGGCGGCCCTCTTCACGCCCTCGCCGATGATCAGCCCCCTGTCGCGGCGGGTGGCCCGGCGGCTCGACACGAACGGTTGGCACAAGGCCTGGCGCTTTCACGCGAAGCAGGTGCTGTCGCTGGACGAAGAGTCGCTGCAGGCGCGTTTCCCCTGGGCCCGCATGCCCCCCGGCCCCCCGCCCGAGAGGGTGGTGGAGGTCCTGGGGTATGATCCGCTGGCGCCCGCGTCTCCGTTCCAGGACGCCGGCGAGCCCGCGCCCGCCGCGCTGCGCACGGCCGCGACCTCCTGAGGGCCCGCTGTAGCGCCCTGTTCCGGAACCGCCGTGCTGTTTCGGACGGACCTTCGCGCTTGCGGACGGGAATGCGGCTGGTGGCCCCTCGTTCGGTGCCTATATTGGAAGGCGTCGGTCCTCCACGGTCGTCGCTCGCCGTCAGCAATCGCACCCGAACCAGGTCAGGTCGCGAAGCCCTCGATGCGAAAGAACTTCATCCTCGACACGAACGTCCTCCTCCATGACCCCCGCAGCATCTACGGGTTCAAGGACAACAACGTCATCATCCCCATCTACGTCATCGAGGAGATCGATCAGTTCAAGCGCGATCTCTCCGAGCTGGGGCGCAACGCGCGACTGGTGGCGCGCTACCTGGATTCCTTCCGCGCCGAGGGCTCCTTGAAGGAGGGCGTCCCGCTGCCGCACGGCGGGATGCTCCGCGTGGCCTTCACCGACCGTTCGCTGCCGTCCTCCATGGCGGACAGCAACCTGGTGGACAACCGCATCCTCGCGGTGGCCCTGGACATGATGGAGACCGAGCCGGAGACCCAGGCCGTCTTCATCACCAAGGACACCAACCTGCGCATCCGCGCCGACGCCCTGGGCCTCTCCGCCCAGGACTTCGACACCGAGCGCGTCGAAATCACCGACCTCTACACCGGCTTCACGGAGCTGCTCGTCCCCACGGAGATGGTGGACCAGCTCTACAAGCCCGGCGGTGAAGTGGAGGTGCCGGCCCAGGACCGGCTCTTCCCCAACCAGCTGGTGCTGCTCAAGGACGAGCTCAACCCGTCCCACACCGCCATGGCCCGCTTCAATGGCGCCAAGGCGCGGCTGGTGCCGCTCGCGCGCAACAGCAAGGAAGGCACCTGGGGCATCCGGCCGCGCAACATGGAGCAGGCCTTCTGCCTGGACCTGCTGCTCAATGACGAGATCAAACTCGTGACGATTGTCGGCAAGGCGGGCACGGGCAAGACGCTGCTCGCCATCGCCGCGGGCCTGCAGAAGGTGACGGAGGAGGGGCTGTACCACAAGCTGCTGGTCAGCCGTCCCATCTTCCCCCTGGGCCGGGACATCGGCTACCTGCCCGGCAGCGTCGAGGAGAAGCTCAACCCCTGGATGCAGCCCATCTTCGACAACGTCGAGTTCCTCATGAACCTGAGCCGCGCGGACAAGAAGGCCGGGCGCGGCCACCATGAGCTCATCGACCTGGGGCTGATGGAGATCGAACCGCTCACGTACATCCGCGGGCGCAGCATCCCCAACCAGTTCATCATCGTGGACGAGGCGCAGAACCTCACCCCGCACGAGGTGAAGACCATCCTCACCCGCGTGGGCGACAACACGAAGATCATCCTCACCGGCGACCCGTTCCAGATCGACAACCCGTACGTGGACTCCACGAACAACGGGCTCGTGCACGTGGTCAACCGCTTCAAGAACGAGAAGATCGCCGGCCACATCACCATGGCCAAGGGCGAGCGCAGCATGCTGGCCGAGTTGGCGGCCAACCTGCTGTGAAGCGCCCAAGGCCCGCGCCTGATAGAGACGTGTCATGACCCAGGACGGCACCGACAAGCCCGACACCTCCGGCGAGGAGAAGAAGCCCCTCGTCGAGTACCCCTCCGTCTACGAGTACAAGGTGATGGGCAAGGCGACGGTCGAGGAGACGCCCGGCTTCGAGGAGCACGTGCGCTCACTCTTCCGGCGGAAGCTGGGCTCAGAGGTCTCCCCGGACTCCATCCACGTGCAGCACAGCCGCAAGGGGAAGTTCGTGTCCCTGAGCGTGTCCGTGCTGCTGTTGTCCGAGGAGCAGCGCCGGGCCATCTACGCCGAGCTGCACCAGGATCCCCGCATCGTCTACTACCTGTGAGGCAGGCGGTGCGCGGGCGGATGCCCCAGGGCGCCCGGAGGCCGCCGGCGGCTGGAAGTCCGGCCGGGGTGCGTATATGAGGGTGGAATGAGTCCCGCCGAGCACTTCCCGCTGTACCACCCGCCGGGGGCGCAGCGCGCGTTCGGATCCGACGACGCCACGCGCCGCTTCGCCAAGGTGGCCCAGCTCGAACAGGGCTCTCGCGTGCTGGTGCTCGGCTGTGGCCCGGAGGGCGGCGCCGCCGTGCTGCTGGCCCAGGAGCTCAAGTGCTCCGTGGTGGCCGTGGACACGGATGAGACCCTGGTGTCCCCCGTCCGCGAGCGCGTGCGCACCCAGGGCCTGGCGGACCGCATCGAGGTGCGCCGCGTGGCGCCGGACGCGCTGGGCATGCTGGACGGCCCCTTCCACGCCATCCTCGTGCCGGGGCGCGTGCAGTACCCGCTGGATGTGTCGCTGCGCGTGTTCCGCCCGCTGTTGGGCAAGCGTGGCCGCGTGGGCTTCACCTTCCCGGCGCGCGTGGGCCGCTTCACGCCCAAGCCCGTGCTGGACTTCTGGGAGAAGCGCCTGGGCGCGCCGCTGCTCCTGCCGCGCGAGCTGCTCCAGGCGCTGGAGAACGCCGGCTTCGAGCCGGAGTCCGTGGAGTCGCTGCACGACACGGAGCTGGACGCGCTCTACAAGGACATGGAAGCGAACCTGCCGGAAGGCGCCGCGCCGGAGAGCGCCACCTTCCGCGAGGAGCTGGCCCTGCACCGCGAGCACAACCAGCGGCCGGGTGTCAGCTACGCGTTCGCCGTGGGCCGGCGCAAGGAGCCGGGTGAGAAGCCCCCGGCGTCGCGCGACCGCGGCTGAGGTTCAAGACTCGGGCAGGGGCTCTTCGTGAAGCGTGGGGGAGGGCCCGGAGTGCCTGGGCCCTTCAACCGCCAGGGGACTACTGCACGCCGTTGAAGTCGAGCAGCTCGATGGACTCGGGCGCCACGGACAGCGTGACCTGCTCGCGGTAGCCGGCCGCGTCGCCGCCGACCTGGAAGGGCATGGGGCGCGCGAAGCGGATGGTGACTTCGCGGGCGTGGAAGTCGTGCAGGCCTTCCGGAGCCCAGCGGCCATTCCAGAGGCGGGGGAGGTTGGCCAGCACCTGCGTGGGCGACACCTGGCCCAGGCGCAGCTGCAGGAAGCCCCGGCGGTCGTTCGCGTGGGGGAACATGCGGAAGCCGTAGCCGTAGAAGGGCATGGTGCCCGCGGCGGCCATCATCAGCTTGCCCCGGAAGAGCAGCGCGCCCGGCGCCAGCGGCCCGCCCACCGTCTGTCCCTCCGCGCCCAGGCGGTAGGCCTCCGACGGGCCATTGACGACTTCGCACTCCACCAGCACGGAGCTGGTGAGGTAGTGCGGCACCGTCTTGAAGGCCACCGCGGAGAAGTAGCCGCCACCGCCGGACATGACCCGCTTGAACATGCCCTTGCCCAGCGATTCCTTCACGGCGATGTAGTCGTTGAGCACCTTGCCATCCACGCCCAGGCCCGCGAAGGGCGCGCGCTGGCCGTCCACCTGCACCAGGTCCATGGTGCGCACGCTGGGGAACTCCGCCGCGCGGGCGCGCACCACGTCATTGAGGATGCCGTCGCCCCGGGTGCTGGACGCGTTGACGAACGCCGCGATGCCGTTGCCCGTGCCCAGCTTGAGGATGCCGAAGCGCGGCGCGGCCTGGCCGGCGAACTTCCCGCGCGGGCCCACCTGCTGCAGCACCTCGTTGACGAAGCCCATGAAGGTACCGTCGCCGCCGCCGGTGAAGACGGTGGGGTAGCCCCGCTCCAGCACCGTCTGCGCGATGCGCCGCGCGTCCAGCGGCGAGCGCGATAGGAACAGGTCCTCTTCCGGCACCACGTGCGACAGCAGCTTGACGACCCGGGCGTCCACCTTGCGGGCGTTCGCGTTCAGCAGCACCGCGACCTTCGGTTCGGCGGACGGCAGCGCCGCGGGCGAGCGGCGGAAGTCCGAGGAACGCAGGGGCTGAACCAGCATGGACGACTCCAAAGGGGCGGGGAGCGGTATGACAGCGCTGACGCGGTTCGGACTGTGCACTTTTCTCGCCAACCCCTGACGCGTGGTGTCAGGCAGACGGGTTGAAGTGATTCCGAGGGGTTGAACGGTCCGCTGGTGTCCAAAATGCCCGCTCGGTTGCTACCGCGGGGTGACGGCAGTGTAGAGCGCGTTACGCACCCGTGGCGCGTGGATGGCGTTCCGGTGACACGCGGGCGGCCGGGGCTGCGCACTGCGCTACGCAGCGGGCGTCATCACCTTTGCGCTGGGTGCCCGGGCCCATGGGAAACCCGCCCTCGCGTTTGACACGCCGGGGGGGGTGGTTACGTTGGGCTTACATCGGGATTTCGCAGGAAAAACGCAGTCATTTCCAGAGGATGGGAACCGTGGGCAAGATTATCGGAATCGACCTGGGCACCACGAACAGCGTGGTGGCGATCATGGAGGGTCGCGAGCCCAAGGTCATCGTCAACGAAGAGGGAGCCCCCACCACGCCTTCGGTGGTCGCGTTCACGAAGGACGGGGAGCGCCTGGTCGGTCAGGTGGCGAAGCGCCAGGCCATCACCAACCCGGAGCAGACCATCTACTCGGTGAAGCGCTTCATGGGCCGCCGTTTCGAGGAGACGACCGAGGAAGCGAAGCTCGTCCCCTACAAGGTGGGCCGGGGCCCCAACGGCGACGCGCGCGTGGACATCGCCGGCAAGCAGTACAGCGCGCCGGAGATCAGCGCGCAGGTGCTCTTGAAGCTCAAGCGCGCCGCGGAGAACTACCTGGGTGAGAAGGTGACGGAGGCGGTCATCACCGTCCCGGCGTACTTCAACGACGCCCAGCGCCAGGCCACCAAGGATGCCGGTGAGATCGCCGGTCTGACGGTGAAGCGCATCGTGAACGAGCCGACCGCGGCGGCGCTCGCGTACGGCATGGACAAGAAGAAGGATGAGAAGATCGCCGTCTACGACTTCGGCGGCGGCACCTTCGACGTGTCCATCCTGGAGGTGGGCGAGAACGTGGTGGACGTGCTCGCGACCAACGGCGACACGCACCTGGGCGGTGACAACATCGACCTGGAGATCATGAACTGGCTGATCAGCGAGTTCAAGAAGGACACCGGGCTCGACGTCAGCAAGGACAAGATGGTCATCCAGCGCCTGAAGGAGGCGGCGGAGAAGGCCAAGATCGAGCTGTCCAGCGCGACGCAGACGGAGATCAACCTGCCGTTCCTCACGGCGGACGCGTCGGGTCCGAAGCACCTGAACGTGAAGCTCACGCGCGCCAAGTTCGAGCAGATGATTGGCCCGCTGGTGGAGCGTTCGCTGGAGCCGTGTCGCAAGTGCCTGAAGGACGCGGGGCTGGACCCCAAGGAGCTCAACGAGATCGTCCTGGTGGGTGGCACCACGCGCATCCCCATGGTGCAGGAGGCGGTGAAGAAGCTGTTCGGCAAGGAGCCGAACCGCTCCGTGAACCCCGACGAGGTCGTGGCGCTGGGCGCCGCGGTGCAGGCGGGCGTGCTCGGCGGCGAGGTGAAGGACATCCTCCTGCTGGACGTGACGCCGCTGTCCCTGGGTGTGGAGACGCTGGGCGGCGTGATGACGAAGCTCATCGAGCGCAACACCACCATCCCCACGCGCAAGTCGGAGACCTTCTCCACGGCGGCGGACGGCCAGACGCAGGTGGAGATCCACGTGCTGCAGGGTGAGCGCGAGATGGCGGGCGACAACCGCAGCCTCGGCCGCTTCCACCTGACGGGCATGCCCCCGGCGCCGCGCGGCGTGCCGCAGATTGAAGTGACGTTCGACATCGACGCGAACGGCATCCTCAACGTCAACGCGAAGGACAAGGCGACCGGCAAGGAGCAGAAGGTCACCATCAGCCACTCGTCCGGTCTGTCGAAGGACGAAGTGACCAAGATGGTCGACGACGCGCGCAGCAACGAGAGCGCGGACAAGGCGCGCCGCGAGCTGGTCGAGGTGAAGAACCAGGCGGAGAGCCAGTCCTACGCCGCGGAGAAGATGATCAAGGAGAACAAGGACAAGCTCACCCCCGAGGTGGCGAAGGCCGTCGAGGACGGTGTCGCGGAGCTGAACTCCGTCCGCGAGGGGCAGGACAAGGACGCCATCAAGGCGGCCCTCGAGAAGCTCCAGCAGGCCAGCTACAAGGCGGCGGAGGAGATGTACCGGGCCACCGGCGGCGCGCCGGGCGCCACGCCTCCTCCGGGCGCCGAGCCCTCCGCGGCTCCGGGCTCCAGCGCCCAGCCGTCCGCGAAGGACGACGTGGTGGACGCCGAGTTCCGCCAGTCTTGACGCCGTGAGCCTCCCGCTCCGCGGCGGGGGCTGAAGTCAGAGGGCCGGTGCTCCGACGAGGGGCGCCGGCCTTCTTCTTTTCCGAGGCGGTGGACGGGTGTGCCGGACGCGGGATGAGGGCCGGGAGCAACCCCGCGAATTCACACGGGCACCGGTGGCGGAGGCGCTGCAAGGGGCGGGTGGGTTCCTCGCTGTCCACCCCGAAGGTGTCCTGTCATGTCCCGCATCGACTCCCTGCTGTCCGGCGTCCTCCCCGACCTCGCCGCGCCCGAGGGCGTAGCGCTTCCCCTGGCCCCGCGCTCGGAGGCGCCTTCACGGACGTCGGCTGCTCCGGCCAACTCCGTGGAGGTGTTTCGGGGGGCCGGCGCGCCGGCCACGACTCCCTCGCGGGCGCCGCAGGTGGCGCCCCGGGCGCGGGAGGGCAACGGCTTCGACTTCGGCGTGGGGGGCGCGTTCCCGCCGAAGCCCACGGGCTCCATCCAGGAGCAGCTGAAGCAGGGGGCGCGGCTCCTGGAGCAGACCCAGGCCGCCGCGTTCAGCGTGACGTTGGACAAGGGGGCCTCGATGGATGCCTACGCGCGCAAGCAGCTGGGGCACCTGGACCCGAGCCCGCCCATCGCCGGTGCTCCCACGGCGCTCACCGACTACACCAGCACCATTCCCGGCGTGTCCGCGAGGGACGCCTTCGAGGCCTTCGTCAGCAACCCGGAGCTGCTCTTCGGCGCGGCGGGCATCTCACTGCGGCCGGCGGCGAGCGCGCTGACGGATGGCGCCCGGCTGTTCCTGGAGGAGCAGGGCCCGCCGCCGGTGTGGGCGCCCATCACCGTGAAGCTCAACGAGACGGAGCGCGTCGTCCACATCACCACCCTGGACGGACACCCGCTGCGCGGCACCAACCAGTTCGTCTTCGACGACGGCAGCGGCGGCACGCGCATCCGACAGTACTCGGCCTTCCAGGGCAGCTCCCCGGCGACGTCGGTGGGCATGGCGCTGATGGATCCTATTGAACGGCAGCACGACATCTGGCGCAGCGTGCACGGACAACTGCATGAGATGCTCAAGCCGCGTTGACATACTGGGCGCAAGGGGACGCTGACGCATGACGACGCTCCAGACGACACCGCCGGGACATGACGTGGTGCTCTACGACAGCCACTGCCGCGTGTGCAGCGGCGCCGCGCGGGAGATGCGCAAGCTGGTGGGCGGGCAGGGCACGCAGCTGCTCTCGTTCCGCGACGAGGGCGTCCTGGATGCCTTCCCGGGGGTGGGCTTCGAGCGCTGCGAGAAGGCCATGCAGCTCATCCAGGCGGACGGCCGGGTCCTGGAGGGAGCGGAGGCCATCGTCCGCGCGCTGGGGCGGCGGCCGTTGGGGCGGCTGCTCTACGTGTACTACGTCCCCGGACTGCGGCAGCTGGCGGACGCGGTGTATGGGGTGGTGGCCCGCTACCGCTTCCGCATCGCGGGTCGCAACTGCCCCGACGGGGCCTGCGCGGTGCACTTCAAATAGGGGGAGGGGCGCGGGTAGCATGCGGCCTTCCCCGCAGCCCCCGGCCCTCTTGTGACTTCGCCTCCTCCCAACCTGCAGGCCGCCCAGTCCTTTCGCCGCTTCTTCGGGGAGCTGCGGGAGACGTACCTGGAGCGGGAAACGCTGTTCACGCAGATTGAGCTGGCGCTGCTCTGCCGCGAGCACGTGCTGGTGGTGGGGCCGCCCGGGACGGCGAAGAGCGCGGTCGCCAGCGCCGTCCTGGGGCGCATCACCGACGAGGTGTCCGGCCTGCCGTCGCTGTTCTCCAAGCAGATCGCGGAGACCACGCTGCAGACGGACCTCATCGGTCCGGTGGACTTCAAGGTGCTCACGGAGACGGGGCGCACCGAGTACCTCACCGACGAGGGCATGCTGGGCGCGGTGCACGCGTTCCTGGACGAGGTCTTCGACGGCCGGGACATGCTGCTGCGCTCCATCCTCAACGTGATGTACGAGCGGGAGCTGAAGCACGGCCGCAAGGTGACGGCCGGCCGCACCGAGTGCGTGGTGATGACGAGCAACCGGTACCTCACGGAGGTGCTGGCGCGCTCGCCGGAGCTGCTGCTGGCGTTCGCGGACCGGTTGAGCTTCATCAGCTTCGTGCCCAAGGCCTTCGCCCGGCGGGAGAGCCGGGCCGCCATGCTGCACCGCTTCGTGCACGGCACGCGGCCGGACCTGCGCGCCACGCTGACGCTCCAGCAGTTGGACCTGCTCCAGGACGCGGTGGCCCAGGTGAAGGTGCCCGGCCACGTGCTGGAGGGCGTGGAGATGCTCACGGACGCGCTGGAGCGCGCGCTCGTGGCGCAGGTGTCGAAGCTGCCGGACTACGTGCCCACGAAGTACTTCTCCCAGCGCTCTGTGGTGAAGGCGCTCTGGACGCTGAAGGCCGCGGTGGTGCGCGATCAGATCTACCGCCGTCCGGACCGGCCGCTCGAGGCGACGGTGGAGGACCTGGACGCGCTGCGCTGGTTCTTCCTCCTGGGCGGTCCGCCCGCGGCGGAAGCCGACGCGCTGCTCAAGGCGGCGGTGGACCCTCGCGAGCGGGCGCAGCTGGAGATCGTCCGGCTGGAACAGCGCACCTTCGACGAGGTGCTGGGCAAGGTGCGCCAGGAGCTGGGCGGCGGCGTGGAGCGCGAGGCGACGACGCTCGCGGCCGCCGACGACGTGAACGCCGCGGAGGGCCTGAGCCGCAACTGGCAGGCGGGCGTGGTGTCCACCACGGCGCGCGGCGTGCTGGGCAAGCTGGTGCCCGGGCCGCGCCACGGCCAGAACCGGGCCCCGCTGCTGGTGGCGGCGCGTGCGCTGGTGGCTGCCCTGGAGCAGCGGCTGTCGCGAGGCATGGCGGCGGGGCAGGGGGAGGGGCGCGGCGGCGTGGCGTTGCTCATCGCCATCCGCGACGTCCTGGAGCTGAGCCGGTCGGTGCCGGAGCTGAAGCCGGGCTACCCCGCGCTGTGCGAGGCGTCCGCGCGGTTCCTGGAGCAGGCGCTGGAGATGAGCGCGTCCGCGGCGGAGGGGCTCGCGTTCGAGGACAGCGTCAAGATGGAGTGGCTGGTCGGGCTCGCGGAGAACCTGGAGGAGGAGCTGGGCGTGATGGGCTCGCTGGCGGCGATGCTCAGCGAGGCGGTGCCCTCCCTCCACGAGCGGCTGCGCGACGCGGACAAGGACACGCGCCGCCGGGTGGTGGCCGCGCTCCGGCGCCGGGTGTCGGCGGCGTTCCCCGCGCAGGCGCCCCGGGGCCGCAAGGATCCGCTGGACGCGCTGTCCGCGGACTCGCGGCGGCTCACCCAGTTGGAGAACGCCCTGACGGCGTTGGATGCGTCCCAGGCGGGGTTGAAGCAGGAGCTGCTCCGGCCGCTGAGCGTGGCGTACGCGCGCGAGGTGCTGGGCGCGACCCCGTTCGAGCGCATCGAGCAGTACGGCCGCGCGGTGCAGGCGGTGGCGGAGAACCTGCGGCGCGAGGGCGTGACGGCGGAGCCGGTGCTCGCCGAGTGCCGCGACCTGATGGAGACCCGCCTCCGCGAGCACGCCCGCGTGCTGTCTCGCGAGGTGGCCAGCCCGCCTCCGGCCCCCAACGCCGTGCTCAATGGCGACGCGTACACCTACTACCGGGGAGAGCTGTCCGCGCAGGCCCCCGACGGGGAGCTGACCGCGCTCGTGGGCCTGGACGGACAGTTGATGGCGGCGCGTCCCGCGTCCGCGTCCGCGTTCCTCTCCGACACGGTCCGCGCGGCCGTGGCCGAAGCGGAGCTGTCCTTCCTCCAGTCGCGCATCAAGTACCTGCGCAGCTGGCTGACCCAGCTGCTGTCCGCGCTGCCCGCCCCGGAAGCGCTCAACGGCCGCGCCGACGCGGAGCGCACCTTCGAGCGGCTGGTGCGCAGCCGCTTCCCCCAGCTCACGCTCAAGGAGGGCGAGCTGGTGCGGCTCAAGGCCACGCTGGGCATGCTGGAGACGCTCCCGGGCGAACTGGGAGAGAGCGCGCGCAAGCTGTCCGCCCAGCTTCGCGGCATCGACGAGGACTTCGGACGCTTCAGCCGGCAGGTGCTGGAGCGGCGGACCGCGCCGTGAGCGCCAAGGCCATGCCCGGAAGGCGGCGCTGAGACGTGCTGGCGCGCCGGCTCACTCCCCTGCGGCAGCGCCTGGATGCGCTCCGCCAGCCCGCGGCGGCCCGTGGTGGCACGTGGTCCTGGCCCTTCGGCCGCAAGCTGAAGGGGCCAGAGGACCTGGGCCTGCCGGTGCTCGTGGCGCTCGACCGCGAGCTGGATCGCGTGGGCATCCACACCGCCGCGGATGCCCGGCTGCTGCTCGCGCTGGGCACCCAGCGGGGCAGGGCGGGGGCGCTCGCGCAGGGGCTCGCGGCGCGCGCGAACCAGGCCCTGGAGGAGTACGAGGAGTGCCTGCGCCTCGTGGAGAAGGCGCACCGCTCCGGGGAGATGCCTTCGGGGGCTCTCACCGCGCTGGACCGGGGCTTCGTGCGGCTGGCCCGCGCGGTGAAGGTGGCGGATCTCTTCAGCCGTCCGCTGGAAGCGCCGGGCGGGGACGACGCGCCGTTCGAAATCTTCGAGCGTCCGAGCGAGACGACCCGGGAGCGGCCTCCCGCCAACGCGCGCCTGGCCATCGCGGAGCTGCTCGCCGCTCGCGCGCGGGACAACGTCATCGACCTGGTACAGAAGCGGCGCGACCTGGACCTGGCCCATGAGATGCTGCTGCGCCTGGGCACCACGGACGCGGACCGCGCGCGGAGCATGGCGCTGCGCAACGACGTGGCGGAGGCACGCGAGCGGGTGCGCGAGGTGCCGCCCACGCGTTCCCTGGCGGCGCTGGTGCGCGGCGTGCGGCAGACCGCCCAGAAGGATCCCCGGGGTGCCTACCGTTCGCTGCAGGGTCTCTACGAGCGCGCCATCGAGGCCGGGGACGCGGAGCTGGCCTCGGCGGCGCGGCGCGCGCTGACGCCGCTGCTTCCCCCTGAAGAGCGGCTGACACGGATGGTGGAGGAGGCGGAGGCGGGCGCGCGGCTCCAGTGGCTGGGGGAGGCGGATGCCGAGGCGGACTCCGGACGCGAGGCGGAGGACGCGCCGGATGAGCAGCTCGCGGACCTGGCGTTCTCACTGAAGCCGGAACAGCTGGCCACGTTCGACCTGGCGGCGGGGTGTGCGCGCTACTTCGACGTGGAGGACTCGCTGTCGGAGGAGATCGTCGAGAAGGACGCCGCCGCCGTGCGGGCCGTCCCTCGCCAGGTGCCCTATCCGACGCAGACGATGTCGTTCGCCACGACGGGCAGCCTGGACGAGGTCCACCACTTCGTCATCACGGACCCTCGGCGCCTGCTCCAGGACCTCGCGGGGCACCGGCAGCTCGTGCGCACGTACCTGGACGACGCGCCGCCCCCCAAGCCGCGCAAGGTGAAGCGCACCGCCGTGCGCGTCTACGTCTGTGACGCCTCCGGCTCCATGCACGGCGCGCGGGCGCGCTTCCGTGACGCGCTGATCATCGCGGAGCTGAACAACCTGCGCGTGAAGGCGCGGCGCGGAGAGAACTTCGACCCGCTCTACTTCAGCTTCTTCAACGACGTGCCCACGGAGCTGGCCCGCGTGGACACCGCCGCGGAGGCGACCCGGCAGATTGAGAAGCTCTTCCGGGACTCGCCCGCGGAGGGGCAGACGGACATCTCGCTGGCCCTCTTGTCCGCCTTCGACTCCATCCGCGCCGCGCAGGGGCGCGACCCGTACCTCGCGCGCGCCACGGTGGTGCTCATCACCGACGGCGAGGACCGCGTGGACCTGGACCTCATCCGCCGCACGCGCGCGCCCATGGGCGCCCTGGACATCGCGCTGAGCTTCATCTCGCTGGGCGAGGAGAACCCGGACCTCAAGTCCCTGGTGCTGGAGCAGCGCGCCGCCGGAGGCCGCGCCTTCTATCACCCGCTCTCCGACGAGGAGATCCGCTGGGCGCGCACGGAGTTCGACACACCCTGGCGCACGCTCCTGCCTCGCGACGTGCCGGCCTCGCTGGAGGCCCTGGAGGCCCTGGCCCCGCACCTGGATGCGCTGGAGGCGGTGGCGGCGGGCCGCGCGCCCGGGGCAGGTGTGGCCGTGGAGGCCTCCTTCGACGCGCTCTTTCCATCCACGCCCGCGGCCTCCCCCGTGCCGGAGACGCCCGGCGCGGAGCTCGTGGCGCGGGTGACGGACATCCTGGAGGCGGTGGGCGAGGCCGCGTCGCTCGCCTCCGCGGACCGGCGCGCGACGGAGAGCGTGGTGCTCCTGCAGCACCTGCTGTCCGTCTACGGACTCACGCCCGCGCGCTACCTGGCCGTGCTGTCCGGCGGCGGGCGTCCGGTGGCCGAGGCGTTGGAACGGGTGCGGTTGCTCTGCCGCCCGTTCGGGTAGGCTTCAAGGCACGCGCCATGTTCGGCTTCCTCAAACGCAAGAAGACACCCGCGGCGCCCGTGGACCCGTTGGCCACGTTCGACCGGCTCATCGAGGACCTGGAGCGCCAGGCGGCCGAGGTGCGCAAGTCCGCCGCCACGCTGCTGGCCCTCAAGGGCGAGCTCTCCCGCGGAGTGACGCGCTACACGGCCCGCCTGGGCGACATCGCCGGACGGCGTCAGACGGCGCATGACCGGGGGGACGCGAAGGGCGTGGGCGTGCTGGAGCGCGACCGCGTGCAAACCGAACGCCTGCTGGAGTCCACGCGGGAATCGCTGCGGCGCGCGGAGCGGGACTCGGAGCTGCTGCTCGGCGCGGCCGGCGAGCTGGGCGAGCGCGTGGCGGACCTGCGCATCGAGCGGGAGAGCGCGTCCGCGCGCATGGCCGCGGGCGGCGTCGTCACGGAGGCGCTGCGCGAGCAGGTGGAGCGCTTCGACCGGGTGATGGCGCTGGACGCGGCGCGCGACGAGGTGGAGAAGGCGCACGCCCTGGCGGACATCTACCGCGAGGAGCACCAGCCCCACTCCGCGCCCGAGCGCGTGAAGTAGGGAAGGGCGCTTCTCAGGTCCGCCGCGCCGTCTGGTGCAGCTCCAGCACGATGTTGCCGCCCTTGAAGAGCCGCACCGCGCCGGACGTCTGGCTCACCGTGAGCGCGATGCAGTGGGTGGTGGACGTGATGCCCGCGGAGGCCGCGTGACGCGCGCCCAGGCCCAGGGGAATCTTCACCGTGTCGTCGTTGGAGGACAGGTAGCGGCCGGCGGACAGCACCACGCCGTCCTCGCGGATGACGAACGCGCCGTCCAGCACGGAGAAGTTCTTGATGGCGTCGCGAATCTTCGGGTCGAGCACGTTGCGCTCGGACTCCGACAGGCCCTGGAACGGATTGATGGTGAGCTGCCGGCTCTTCTCCAGCACGCTCGTGTGGTCGCCAATCGTGATGATGGTCCCGATGGGGTGGCCCTCGAAGCCCTCCTGGCCAATCTGCAGCGCCAGCTGGATGAGCGCGTCCACCACCTGCGAGTTGAACTCCTCGCCCAGCTTCACGCCCTCGATGGCCAGCCGGTCGTCCAGCGACCCGCCGATGCGCATCTGCATCAGCGTGTCCGGCGCGCGGCCCACCTTGCCCGTCATGCAGAGCACGAGGTCGCCTTCCTTGAACGCCCCCTGGGACAGCGCGGACACGAGCGCCACCTTCACCCGCTCCGTGCGCGAGTAGTCGTACGCGGGGATGACGAGCGCGCGGAGCTTCTTGCGCAGGAGCTCCTGCGCCAGCGGCTCCAACGTCACCGCGTACACCAGCTTCTTGCGCGCGGGCTTACCCCGGAGGTCCTCCGGCGCAATGGGCGTGTCACAGATGTAGAGGAAGTGGTCGACCTCGCTCTTGGCGGCCAGGGAAAGCGCCGAGCGCAAGAATTCCCGATCGAACTTCGTGTTGTCGCTCAAGGGGCTCCTCGTGCACCCACGTTTTAAAGCAGGTCAGCTTGACACTGGGAACCGCATGAATAAAGCTTTCGGGCCCTTTTTTTCGGGGTCAGGCCCCCTCTACCCGTCCAACGGAGCCGCAGGCTGTGAACCAGAAAGATCTCAAGCGTTACAAGAAGATGCTCGAGGACAGCAAAACGAGCCTGCTCGAAAGCGCGAAGAAGACCCTGGTGGAGGAATCGTCCTTCGACACGGACGACCTGCCTGACGAAATCGACCAGGCCGCCTCCGAGTACACCCAGTCCATGGTCTTCCGTCTGAGGGACCGCGAGAAGTTCCTCCTGCAGAAGATTGATGGCGCGCTCAAGCGCGTGGAGGACGGCACCTTCGGCATCTGCGAGCGCTGCGAGGAGGACATCTCCCCGAAGCGTCTGGATGCGCGTCCGGTGACGACGCTCTGCATCCGCTGCAAGGAAGAGCAGGAGAAGAAGGAGAAGTCCTACGGCTGAGGCCGTGGCTTCCCCGGACCGCACGGTGCTCCCGTGCGGTCCGTGTTTCGCGAGCGAAGGACCGTCGCTTCAGGCCGCCGCGGGCTGGATCTCCACCCGCAGCAGCTGACGGCCGATGAGGAAATGGTCGCCGTTGTCGACGAAGGTCGGCCCCGCCAGGCGGATGAACGTGCCGTTGGACGAGCCCACGTCGCGCACCATCAGCCGGTCCCCCCGCACCTGCAGGAGCGCGTGCCGCCCGGACACGAAGCCGTCCGTGGGGAAGGCGATGTCGCCCTGCTCACGACCCAGCAGGTTGTCGCCGTCCTTGAGCGGGAAGGCCGCGCCGCGCAGGCCGCCCTCCAGCAGCTGGATGAGCCGCAGCCGGTAGCCGGGATCCGGCGAGCCCCACACCTGCGTGCCACCGGGCCCCAACGCCGCGGCGGGGATGGGCTCCAGCACCATGCGCTGACGGCCCAGGCGCAGCTCACCGCCGGCGGGCAGCTCGCGCTCATTGCGCAGGCGCACGAAGACGCCGTTGGCGCCGCCCACGTCCTCGATGGCGAGGCGGGCGCCGGAGAAGAAGAAGCGCGCCTGCACGGGCATGATGAAGGGGTCGTCGTTGAGCGCGATGTCCGCCTGCTGGCCGCAGGTGAGGGTGTCGCGCTGCATGCGCACGAGCGCCTCGGGGCCGCCATCCGCGCGCACCACACGGATGGACACCTGCGGGCGCGACGAGATGTGCGCCACGGCCATCACCATGGTCCCGGAGCGCAGCGCCGAGCCGCAAGCTCGGCAGACAGTGGCATCCCGGGAATTCTCGGTGTCACAGCGGGGGCAATAGTCCACGGCGTCCATGCGAGCGTCCCTTCTAGCAGGCCCGCGCCGCGTTGGGGGGCCCGACAGCGCACGGCTTGCTCCCCACCCGAGGGGCATGGTGAAGTCCCGGCCCCACTGACTGGACGCTGACGTGTACTGCCCTTCCTGCGGCGCCGACGCCGAAGACTCCTCCCGTTACTGCCCCGCCTGCGGCGCGACGCTCCTGCGCACGGCGGAGGGCGGCGACGAATACGTGGGCAAGACGATTGCCTCCAAGTACCGGGTGGAAGCCCTCATCGGCGAGGGCGGCATGGGCAAGGTGTACCGCGCCCGTCAGCTCGCGCTGGACAAGATGGTGGTGCTGAAGGTGCTGCGCCACACGCTGCTGTCGGACGAGCGCACCGTGGCGCGCTTCCAGCGCGAGGCCAAGGCCGCCAGCCGCTTGAACCACCCCAACTCCATCAGCGTGCTGGACTTCGGTCAGGCGGACGACGGCGCGCTCTTCATCGCGATGGAGTACGTGGCCGGGCAGGACCTGCATCAGATCCTCAGCCGCGAGTGGCCGCTGGGCGAGGCGCGCGTGGTGCGCATCGCCCTCCAGATTCTCAGCGCGCTGTCGGACGCGCACGGCGCGGGCGTCATCCACCGGGACCTGAAGCCCGAGAACATCATGGTGGAGCACCGCCGCAACGAGCCGGACTTCGTGAAGGTGCTGGACTTCGGCATCGCGAAGATCACCGACTCGCAGGACGAGGGCCCGGCCCTCACGCGCGCCGGCTTCGTGTGCGGCACCCCCGAGTACATGTCGCCGGAGCAGGCGCGGGGCGCGGTGTTGGACCATCGCTCGGACCTGTACGCGGTGGGTGTCATCCTCTACCAGCTGATGACGGGCCTGCTCCCCTTCGAGTCCGACTCGGCGGTGGGCTTCGCCACCAAGCACCTCACCGAGGAGCCGCCCCCGCCCACGCGCCGCCGTCCGGACGCGCGCATCTCCCCGGGCATGGAGCGGCTGATCCTCCGCGTCCTGTCCAAGGACCCGGATGACCGGCCGGCCGACGCCGGGGCCTTCAAGGCGGAGCTGCTCGCGGTCGACAAGGAGCGCCGTCGCGGAGGAGCCGCCAACGATACGGGCGGGCGCCGTCCCCAGGCCTCGGGCGTGCTGGCTCCCATCCCGCGCAAGTCCCAGGCCGCGCACAACGCCGCGCGCAACAACACGGCCTGGAATGACGTGACGGTGGAAGCCACCGTGCAGGGCCTGCCCCATTCGCGCACGCCGGTCTCTGAAGAGGCCACGCTCGCGCAGGAGGGCACCCAGACCTCCGTGATCGCGCCCGCGTCCGGTGGCGGCGAGGGCATCATCCTCTTCTTCAAGGCGCTCACCACCGTGCTGGTGCTGGGGGCGGTGGGCTTCTTCGTCTACTACTTCGGCATTGGCGCGGGCAGCGGCTCCGAGGGGAACCAGTACGTGGCGCCGCCCAACGCGCCCCGGCTGCTCACCTCCGGTTCGGATCAGCCGGACTACCTGCGGCAAATTCCCAGCAACGCGCGCAACGTGGACAAGGCGCGCAAGCTGACGCAGGACGGGGACCGCGACGTGATGGCCGGGGAGCTGGGCCGCGCGACCTCCAGCTACAAGGAAGCCTTCAACTTCAACCCGGAAGCGGAGCTGGCCCTCAAGCTGGGCGAGCTGTACTGGCAGCGCGACAACACGGACGAGGCCCGCGGCTGGTGGGTGCGCCACCTGACCGACATGCCCGACTCGCGTGCGCGCGCGTACATCGAAGTCCGGCTCGGCAGCCCGGTGGCGCGTCCCTCGTCGCCCTGAGTGCCTGGCCCCTGGCCTCGGGCTCGGTAGCGCCCGGCCCGACCCGGCTCGGTGATGCGCGGGCTGCTGCCCGTCAGCCCAGCGTTTCGACCTGCATGACGTGCTGGCCCAGGCGGACGCGGTCGCCCGGACGCAGGGGCCGCTCCGTCGCGGGCGGGATGCGCACGAAGGTGCCCAGGCCGCCGGAGAGGTCGCGCAGCATCGCGCCCGTCGCCGTGGGGCTCAGCTCGCAGTGCCGGCCGGCGAGCCCCTCGTCGTTCGGGTACGCCAGGTCGCAATGGGCCTGTCCGATGGTGAGCAGCGCCGCGGCCGTCACCACCGCGCGGCCCGCCCTGCCACCCATGTGCACCTCTTCCACTCCGTACAGCGCCTGGCCGAGCGGCACGGGCGAACCATACGCGGTGGGCCGGCCCGCCACGGGCGCGGGGGCTTCCACGCGGCCGGTGAAGCGGAACAGCCGCTGGCCGGCGCTGAAGAGGGCGCGCGGCGCCAGCGGCTCCGTGCCGGCGAAGGTGACGTAGACGCCCGACGCGCTCGACTCGTCGCGCACGAAGAGGGCGCCGTCCTTCACGAGGAAGGTGGCGTGCAGCGGCGACACGAAGACGTCGTCCGGGAAGAGGATGGCGCCGCGCTGGCGGCCCACCACGCAACCCGTCACCGGCAGCTTGTAGCGCTGGCCGCGCGTCGTCCCGGCGATCACCGCCAGCCCGAAGCGCGACGCCACCGGCGCAGGACGCGCCGTGGCGCCCGTCGTCGCGGGGGGCGTGCCTGCCGGGACCGGCGCCGTGGCCCCCGTACCGCCGCGAGGGGGCAGGGCGTTGTCCGGCAC